>DASXBH010000456.1:0-18539 GCA_036491775.1 Candidatus Acidiferrum sp. | reverse complement strand
CTTGCAATATGGGACAACGGTGTCGAGAAGATCGTCCTTGGTCTCGTAGAAGAGAGCAATATGGGTACCCCACGTTGCTAAGTCACCAATGCGGTCGATTGCGGTGTTCTGTGGATCGCTTGCCATTTTGGTATTCCTGACGTCGAGCGAAATATACAACGACTAGCGCGTTGTCGGAAGCTTCAGTTTTTCTGCCATCCTTCCCAACTCAGCCGGAGAATTAGCCAGCATTTTGCGCATTACGTGCCCGCGATGGACGGTCGCGGTGATCTCGCTCATGGCGAGCGTGGAGGCAATCTGTTTCGTAAGCATGCCGGAAACGATAAGACGCATCACCTCGCGCTCACGCGCAGTGAGCTTCGCGTAGCGTTCTCGCAATTGAGCAATCTCGACCTCTTGCTGCCGCAAGTCATCTGCACGCTTCAAGGCCTCCTGAATCGCATCAATGAGATCCTGATCCCGGAATGGTTTTGTCAGAAACTCCACCGCACCAGATTTCATTGCTTTGACCGTCATCGGGATGTCCCCATGGCTTGTAATGAAGATGATGGGAATCGGGACGCCAGCTTCGACCAATCTGCGTTGAACATCCAGCCCACTCATTCCAGGAAGCCTTACATCCAAAATGAGGCAACTGGCGACATCCGGAAGCTTGTGTCGGAGGAATTCCTGCGGCGTGGCAAACGCCTCGGAATGCAAGCCCACCGTTCTGAGCAGGCGCTGCGTGGCCGCTCGCATGCGGTCATCATCATCGACAATGAACACAATGGGTTGATCAGCTGAAGTCATGCGGAGACGGTCGCCTTTAGCGGCAGGGTAAAGTAGAGCGTTGTGCCTCGTTCTGCGTTTGAAGTTGCCCAGATGCGGCCACCGTGCGATTCCACAATGGAACGTGTGATCGCCAGGCCCAGACCTGTTCCTTGAGGCTTGGTAGTAAAAAATGCATTGAATATCTCATCGGATCCTTTGACCGGCAGACCGATGCCACTGTCGGTAACAGCGACCAGCAGCTGACGATCTTCACACGACTGCGACCTGATGCTAAGTTCGCCGCCGTTGTCTTTCATCGCCTCTAATCCGTTTAGCATGAGATTCATGAACACCTGCTGCAGCTGCACCCGATCTGCCATCACAGTGGGAAGCCCCTCAGCCAGTTCCGTGCGAATCGTAACCGAATGGCTGTTTGCCTGGTTGCGCAGCATAGTGAGCATCTCCGCGATAACTTCGTTCACATCCACAAGTTCCAGTTGTGAACGGCCCTTCTGGTAAAGCATGCGGACGCGGTCGATGATGTCGGCCGCGCGCCTCGCGTCCTTCGTCATCTCCAAGGCAGCTTCGCGCGCTTCTGGTAGATCAGGCGAGTTACAATTTAGCAATCGTAAGCACACTTCGGCGTTGGTTACTGCAGCCCCAATGGGCTGTTTGATTTCGTGCGCCAGGGAAGCGGTCAACTCACCCATAGAGCTAATTCTGCTCGCACGGACAAGGTCCGCCTGTGCCTGGCGCAGTCTCTTGTCTTCCTCCGCGGCGCGCATTCTCCGACGATGACGGCGCATGTAAATGGCGGATGTCGTGAGTAGAAGCAGAAGGCTATAGAACACGCGAAACCACCACGCGTTCCACCAGGCTGGCAATACCTCGATTTGCAGAGATGCTCCTGGCTCACTCCAACGCCCGCGGCTCACTGCCCCCTGCACGTGAAATACGTAGGTCCCCGCTGGAAGTGTAGTGTAGCTTGCGATACGCTGGTCGCTGCCAACCTCATGCCATTGGCGATCCAAGCCATCAAGCCTGTAACGATAGCGATTAGTCTCAGGGTTGAAGAGGCTAAGTGTTGAAAATTCAATCGAAAAAATATTTTGCGAGTGGGAAAGCACGATCTTACTTGTATAGGTAATTGAGTTCTGAAGCGGCGAACGTGGCCCAATAGAAACGCGATTTCCCGAAAGCCGAAAATCCGTGAGGACGGTTGTCGGAATGAAGGGAGTTGCCTCTACCTTATTCGGGAAAAAAGCCGTGGCGCCACTGAAACCGCCAAAGAACATCTCACCGTCTGGGCTCTGATAGCATGCACCCCAGCCCGTCAGGTCCCGACCCGGAAGTCCATCGGTCGCGGAAAAGCTCTGAAATCTCCGTGACTGAGGATCGAAGCGCGACATACCGTTGTTGGTGCTCATCCAGAGACCGCCACGCTTGTCCTCCAAGATGCAGCTCACCACGTCGCCTGCGAGACCGTTCTGCTCGTAAAAGGCCTCAAAGGTTCCCGTGCTCGGGTTAAATTCGTCCAAGCCATTCTGCGTGCCGACCCACATACGGCCCGAGCGATCAAAATGGATGGAGTTTACCCGGTTATCGCTCAGGGATTCAGGATGGTCCGGGTCGTGCTGATAGATTGTGAACTGCCCCGTCCGCGGATCAAAACGATGTAGCCCCGATTGGGCGCCGAGCCAAAGCATTCCATTGCCATCTTCCTTGATCTCCTGGTACTGAATTGAATTTTGCATTTCAGGTGTGTATGTGATGAAATTTCCACTTGCGGGATCAAAACGACTAACGCCGCCGTACGTCGCTCCCCACAAGGTCCCGTCGTGGTCAAATATCAATCGGGTGATCGGATGGTAAGCAAGGTTTGACGACATGTGGTTTGTCACATAGGGACTGACCTCGCCTGTCTCGTGGTCCAGCCGTTGGAGTCCTTGATGAAATGTGCCGCAGAAGAGAATGCCTGAGCGGTCTTCGAGAATGGAAAGTATCTCGTTGTGGACCCCCGATCCCGCAGGTACGGTGTTTTTGCCAGTGTGCCGGTCGATCCGGTTAAGTCCGCCCATTGAGCCGATCCAAACGACGCCATTGTGGTCTTGATAGATAGAAGTGACGAGAGCGCTGACTAAACTACCTCGTTTATATGTGAAGTTCTCAAATGCCTGCGGCCTTTCAGAAAAGAAGTTCGGCTCCGTTTCTTGGAAGCATGTCCATACGTTGCCCTCGCTGTCTTGATACATCGAAATGACGTTGTCCGATTCTAGGCTCTCATCGTCCGAAGGATGGTTGTGATATCGAACAAGTTGTCTACGTTGCCGGTCGAGTTTGAGTAATCCGGCCCATGAACTCATCCACATCGTGCCGTCCCTGGATTCGAGCAGTCCAGAAATGTTTATCTGAGAGGTGACTCTACCAGATTTGTCTTCAATGGCGTGACAAGTTGTGTGACCCGTTGCCACATTCAACGTCGCCAGACGACAAGACGAATCCGCGCTGGTAAGCCAGAAGACGCCGAACTTATCTTCGTGGAATTGGACAACTTCGGGTTGAAATGGGGCATGCCACGTCACTTTTCCAGTCGCGCGGTCGAATTCGTCCAATCCGCCGCTATTAGCTACCCAGAATCGTCCGTCTCGATCTTGTCCCATAGCGTTTATGCGATTTCCGGCGATGGTTGTAAGATCTCCTGGATTGTGGAGATATTGGGTGGTTTCACCCGTCGCGGGGTTGAACCTGTAAAGTCCTCTCTCCGTTGCCAACCACAGCATTCCGGCGTCATCCTCATTGATTCGCCCGATAGGATTGGGAAGACCTCCAGGAACCTGTTTGTCGATACGATAGTGTGCGAACGTTTCAGTCATGGGTTGAAGTTTATCCAGAAACCGATCGCAGCCAACCCAAAGCGTCCCGGAATGATCTACGAAGAGGCTGCGAATATAGACGCAACTCAGGCTATCTGAGCGTCCGCGTTCGTGTTTGAAGATCTTCGATTTGTAGCCGTCATATCGGTTCAGACCGTATTGAGTTCCAAACCAGATGAATCCCAGCTTGTCTTGAACCACTGACGCGACTCTGGTTTGCGATAAACCGGCGCCTGCGGAAAGCCTTCGGAACCGTATGTCATCTCCGTCGATCAAGGTCAACTTGAGCGGCAGCGAGTCGCTCGAAACATTCCGCGCGTCAACTGTAGCTGCCACGAGGAGAGGGAGTCCCAGAATCAGGAAGAAGGGCGTCCAGCGCAGAAACCAGCGCCAATTTGGTTGCAGCGACTTGAATGAGCATTCTTGCATTTCCAAATCAGCTTTTCTCCGCCCGCTTTGGTCTATTTGTCGCAGTGACGATTCTCGGGAATAACCGTCAGGCCGTAACTGTAGCCCGACTCAACCTCAAGCATGCTGTTCACCGGTGCGGTCACGAGCGCGGATCCTGTAGATCACGTACGCTCGCGGGCACCGAAACGTCTTGATTGAAAACGAGCTCGTTCATCGGTGCGGCGGAACGGCCCTCAGATCGGCGCTCTCAATTCCTCCGCCGCATTCTTGCTGCTTGCCTCCGTTTTGATGGGAAGCGTGAAATTAAACGTCGTCCCCCGCCCGGAGTTTGGGGTGGCCCACACGCGGCCGCCATGTGACTCGATAATGGATCGTGTGATCGCAAGTCCCAGTCCGATGCCGTGCGGCTTGGTGGTAAAGAACGCGTTAAAGATCTGGTCAGTCTTTTCGGTGGGCAGCCCTACGCCGGCATCGGTGACGGAAACCAGCACTTGACAATTCTCTACCAGCCGGGATTCCACACTCATTTCGCCGGTCGTGTTGCGCATCGCCTCAATACCATTGAGCATGAGATTCATCAATACCTGCTGCAACTGCACGCGGTCGGCGATCACCTTGGGGAGCCCTTCGGCGAGATCAGCGCGGGTTGTAACGGAATGCCGATTGGCCTCGTCGCGCAGCATTACGATCATCTCCTGGATCAGTTCGTTTACGTCAACCATCTCCTGATGTGAAGAATCCTTACGGTAGAGGGAACGGACACGGTCAATGATTTCGGCCGCACGCATGGCGTCGCTGGTCATCTCCGACGCAGCCTCGCGCGCCTCGATTAGATTAAGTCGGTCCCCATCAAGAAATCGCAAGCACGCTTGAGCATTTGTAACCGACGCCCCAATTGGTTGCTTGATTTCGTGGGCCAATGAGGCCGTCAACTCCCCGATAGTGCTGACTCGATTCAGATGTGACAGATGCGCGAGTTCCTGCCGTAATCTCTCGTGTTCTTGCTCAGCCTGCCTGCTTTCGGTCACGTCCATAATCACCCCAATCATTTGTGTTACTTCGCCGAATGCGTCCAAAACAGGGTGGCCGAGGGAACGAATATATCTGACGCTCGAGTTCGAAAGCATAATTCGGAACTCCTCGTCCAAATCCGATTTCTCGGCTATTGCTCGCTTGAATACCCCTTCATATCTGGCCCGATCCTCGGGATGAATCCGCCGCAGCCTTTGCTCCCAGGTGGGCATACCGTCTTTAGGATCGAAGTTTTGGATGCGATGCCATTCCGCTGAAAGATACACGGGTTCCATTCGAACTGCGTCGAAAACCCAGCTTCCCATGTTGGCCACTCGTTGCGCTTGTGCCAGGTATGTTTCACTCCGCCTTAAAGCTTCCTCAGCGCGTACGCGTTCCGTGATGTCGACCATCGTGCCGATCACTTGGACAAGCTCACCATTGGGACTCAAAACTGGATGGCCGATGCCATGAATGTGTCTCACTGCTCCATCCGGTTTCACGATTCTGAATTCAACGTCGCAATCTAGATTCTTCAGGAGGGTCCTATCGCTCGCCAGCTTGAACTTGTCGCGGTCTTCGGAGTGTATGCGCTGCACCCATTGCTCGAACCTTGGTAAGCCCAGTTGCGGATCGAAGCCAAAAAGTCGGAACATTTCTTCGGACCAGTACAGGGTCTCGCGGCTTGTTCCGTGAATGGCACAACTGCCCGTTTGGGTCAGCCTCTGTGCTTCCGCAAGATACGTTTCGCTGCGCCTGAGATCCTGCTCCGCCCGTTTGCGCTCCTCGATGTCGATGTTTGTGCCGTACCATTTGACGACTTTTCCATTTTCGTCGAACGTGGGAGTTGCGCGGAACAGAAACCAACGGTATTCGCCATCGAAACGGCGCAGCCGTGCCTCGAATTCACCGGGCCGACGAGAAGCCAATGTCTGCTGCCAATAACCCACGAGCCCATTGAAGTCGTTCGGATGAAGTGCCGTTGTCCAGCCGGTTCCCTGCGCCTGATTCGCCGTGAGCCCCGCATAGTCCAACCAGCGCCGATTGAAGAATTCCGCGTTCCCGTCTGCGGTGGCAGACCACGCCATACATGGGATCGTTTCGATCACTTCGCGCAGCTCTCGTTCAGTGCGTTGCAACCGCTCATTCTGACGCTCCAATTCCAAGCGTGCCGCCTCGGCTCGCCGGAGATTGAAGCTATCGGAAATCCTGAGTGCCACTACACGGCCAATCAGTTGCAAAAAGCTGACGTCCTCACTGGTGTAGACAGTTCCCAGAGATCCGGATACGCCTAACGCGCCCAAACGGCGATGCGGCGTAGTCAGGGGTACAAAAACCAGCGGGCCAACCTCAAGCCCCTGAGCCGCAACTCCCTTTTTTAGGTTTGAGGGGACTCTCTCGTCCGTGTTCCATTCACGGATATGGAATGGCTCCTGGGTCTTGTACGCCTGCCAGGATGGTCGTTCTTGAACCTGCACATTTGCGTAAGCAGCGATGAGGCTCTTTTCTCGCCCGACGACAGCCCATTCAACTTCGTCGGAGTTCTCTTTGTAGACGACGATGTAGAACTGCATGAATGAGAGGAACTCGCGGAGTTCTCCAGAGAGGATCGCGGTGAGATCCTCAGGATCCCGACACTGGGAAAGAGCTTCACTGAGGCGAAGTACGGCTTCATAGCGCCGCTCTGCGACCTGAGGCGGAGAATATGCGCCTTCATCTGACATTTCCACAATGCCTGCCTTTCGCACCATCGGGACACTTCTTTGATGAACGTACCGGCCCCGGCGAATTGACTTCAACAGACGCTGCATCAACGCACGCGCACGGGCATCGTCAATGATGATAAATACTAAACACCATGACGTCATCCGCTGAGTTCATGCATGATCTCTCCCACGTTGGAGCGACGTAGACTTAAATGCTGTTCCTGCTCCGACGCGCCCTGTGACGGCTCAAGCGGATACTACTCCCTTAAAATCCAACGTCAATCTGCTTTCCGCCTTGACGTCATAGATTCGACGCGGAACGAGTGTCGATGAGATTCGCCGTTACGCAACCCCTTTGAATTCAGGCGAAGTGCGAGTCTGATCCCTGGCATTCGGCGTGCTCCGCTAAAGAGCGTGTGCGTTCGCGTGCAAGTCGTCTGAGACTTTCGAATAGTTGCAGTCGATTCACCCCCAGCACCCAAACACAGAGGAGACTCCGATGCAAACAGATCAACCTGACTACTTCACTGCTTACCGCTACGTAAGGCTGGCTCGAGACGGCAGCGGCGTGCTGACAGTTTCGCTTCACACCAACGGAGGGCCGTGCCTTATGACCGCACAAACTCACACTGAGTTTGTCGAGGCTTTCTATCGTATTTCGCAGGATCGAGCCAACAAGATCGTAATCCTGACGGGTGCAGGCGGAGACTTCATTACAGATGTCGATTGGTCATCTTGGGGAAACCCCGGCGATCCCGGCATCTGGAGCCAGATTCACGACGAAGGTGTTCAGGTTTTGGAAAACATTGCCAACATACGTGTTCCAGTCATTGCGGCGGTCGAGGGGCGAGCGCATATTCACACCGATTATCTGCTGCTTGCCAATGTGATTGTGGCTGCCGAGGGGGCGACCTTCCAGGATGTGGCCCATTTTGCCGCTGGTGTTACACCCGGCGACGGAATATTTACCACTTGGAGTTATCGCGCGGGCGCGGGGCGAGCCGAGGTGTTCCTCATAAACCCACGTCCGGTGCCCGCACATACGGCACACGAATGGGGGGTCGTGGCTGAGGTCACGCCGAACGGTAAGGCTCTCGCCCGAGCACACGAATTGGCCGCGCTCTACCTAAAGGTCCCCGAGGTAACGCGGCGTAATACGCGAATCCACTTCATTCAGCCCCTAAAAGAGCGCATTGTTCGGGAAGTCGGCTATGGGCTATCGCTCGAAGGAGCGTCTGCAGCCGATCTTGTCAAGTCGAAGCAAACCAAATCCGAACGTCAGGCTTCGACAGCAAACGTTGCATGAAGACGAGGAATTCATCCGGCCGGCGCCGCAATTTGAGGCGCAGCCAGTCGGAGAATTTGGTATTCACCGAGCGCAGTGCTGGAACTTCCATGAACTACAGGACAACAGGCGCGGAGTGTCTGCGTGCACAGACGCGCTGCAAGGAAATCTAAACCAACGCGCTGATAACGCGAACAAAGGAGATGGAGCTATGTCACTCGTAAAACGAAGTGAAAAGGGGTTGCTCACGCCAGACAATTGCGTCGTGGCGCTTATCGATCACCAACCGCAGATGCTGTTCGGAATTACCAGCATCGATCGTCAAACCCTCATTAACAACGTCGTGGGTTTCTCAAAGGCGGCCAAAGTGTTCGGCCTACCCACGATCCTCAGCACGGTCGAGACGAAATCCTTCAGTGGCTATATGTGGCCGCAGCTCAAGGCGCAGTTCCCCGACATCACGCCCATCGAACGCAGCAGCATGAACTCCTGGGACGATGCAAAGTTCGTTGCGGCCATCAAGGCCTCGAGTCGTAAAAAAATCGTGCTCGCAGGACTCTGGACGGAGGTTTGTGTAGCTTTTCCCACAATCCAGGCTATTGCGGACGGCTACGAAGTGTATGTGGTGGAAGACCTCTGTGGCGACCTCGATGTCAAGACGCATGATGCCGCAATGCGCCGCGTGGAACAGGCGGGGGCCAAGCCGGTTACCTGGATCCAGGTCATGCTCGAGTGGCAGCGGGACTGGGCTCTCAGGGAAACCTATGACGCAGTAATGGACATTGTAAAGACGCACGCAGGCGCGTACGGCATGGGCGTCGAATATGCCTACACGATGGTGCATGGTGCGTCGCCGACGGAACTTCCCGATTGGACGCCACCACTTGAGCTAGCCCACAAGTAGCAGTTTGCCGGGGAAGCGTGACCGCCTTCCCCGCCTTACTGTCTCCAAAACCAGCTCGATAACCTCGGAGGACGCTATGTCTCAGAAGACGATCTATCACAACGGAAAGATCGCGACCAACGCGACCCCGTACTTCGCCGAAGCGATGGCTGTTGAGGATGGAAAGGTGCTTGCCACAGGCGCCTCCTCCAATTTGCTCCGGACTCGCGAGGACGGCACAAAACTCGTGGACCTGGGCGGCCACACAGTGATTCCCGGGCTTAACGACTCACATATGCACGTGATCCGCGGGGGGTTGCACTATAACCTGGAGCTTCGCTGGGATGGCGTTCCCTCTCTCGCCGACGCAATGCGCATGTTGAAAGAGCAAGTCCTGCGCACCCCGGCCCCGCAATGGGTCCGTGTCGTCGGCGGCTGGACAGAGTTTCAGTTTGCAGAGCGGCGCATGCCGACTCTTGAGGAGATAAACGAAGTCGCTCCTGACACTCCTGTATTCATCCTTCACCTCTACGACCGGGCAATGTTGAACGCGGCTGCTCTTCGAGCAGTCGGTTATACCAAGGACACACCCGACCCACTGGGAGGCGAAATCCAGCGGGACAAGCGCGGCACGCCCACAGGCATGCTGATAGCCAGACCTAACGCAAGTATTCTTTATTCCACGCTTGCCAAAGGTCCTGTCCTTGGTTATGAAGCCCAACTCATCTCAACCCGCCACTTCATGCGTGAGTTAAATCGGCTCGGTATCACCAGCGTAATCGACGCTGGAGGCGGATTCCAGAACTATCCCGACGACTATAAAGTTATCGAAAACTTGCACAAGCGTGGGCAGATGACACTGCGTGTCGCGTACAACCTGTATACGCAGCATCCAAAGCATGAGATCGAAGACTTCAGGAAATGGACGTCTTCAGCATCTCTTTACCAAGGCGACCATACCCTGCGTCTCAATGGCGCCGGCGAGAATCTCGTCTTCTTAGGTGCGGATTTCGAGGATTTCCTCCAGCCACGACCGGACCTCGACACCACTCTCGAAACGCAACTGGAGGGTGTGGTTCGGCTGCTCGCTGAAAAGCGCTGGCCATTCCGCCTGCACGCCACCTACAACGAATCCATCGAGCGATTCCTGAATGTCTTTGAGAAGGTTGACCGCGATATCCCCTTCAACGGGCTGCACTGGTGCTTCGATCATGCGGAGACGATTTCTGATCAAAACATTGATCGAACCGTCGCACTCGGAGGTGGCATCGCCGTCCAGCATCGCATGGCCTTCCAGGGAGAATACTTCGTCCACCGCTATGGTGCCGAAGCAGCGAAGAGGACACCTCCGATCCGACGCATGTTGCAACTGGGAGCGTCCGTTGGAGCGGGCACCGACGCAACCCGTGTAGCAAGCTTCAATCCCTATGTATCACTTTATTGGCTGGTCTCCGGTCGCACGGTAGGCGGAATGCAACTCTATGGCGGGGAGAACCGGATGTCGCGCGAGGAGGCGCTGCGCCTTTATACACAGGGGAGCAGTTGGTTCTCAACCGAGGAAGATGTAAAGGGATCGCTGGCTCCAGGTCGACTCGCCGACTTCGCTGTTCTCACCTCAGACTTCTTTTCTGTGCCGGAGCAGGAGATCAAGGACCTGCAATCTGTTCTGACGGTTGTCGGTGGAGAGGTCGTTTATGCGTCCGAGGACTTCAGCCAATTAGCCCCGCCCCCGTTGCCCGCTGCGCTCGATTGGGCTCCGACCGCCCATTACGGAGGTTATTACAACCCCGCCTCACCCGTTGGGGCATCGATGCACTACGGGTGTTCCAGTCACCATGCCTCGGCCGCATCGCGAGGCCCTGAACGCCTTGGAGAGTCTCTATGGGGACTGGGCTGCGATTGCTTCGCTTTTTGACTCCGGGCTCAACCTTTTAAACCTAGGTCCATAGGAGGAGCAAAGTGCAGGAATCTCGAGCACTGCCGAAGAATGCGGAGCGCCTTGCAATCGTTCGACTGGCCCGGGATAGTGCGATCGAACTGATCCTCACCTTTATCCTACTTTTCGGCGTGACGACTATCGTGAGGTGGGTGATCGGTCCGTCACCCATCTCACGCGCTGCCCCGGGGATTCATGCCGAACTGTGGATTGTCGGTGCGGCTGTCGCGCTGCTTCTTGCTGGACTGATTCTCACTCCTCTGGGAAGAACCTCCGGAGCGCACACGAACCCCGCCATCTCGCTGGCCATGTGGTGCTTCGGAGTCTTCCCTGGAGCTCGGGTCATCCCCTACGCCATCGCCCAATTGCTCGGTTCTGTACTTGGAGTCGTCGCCGCTCGCTTAGTTTGGGGCCATATTGTGGCGGAGCCGCCGGTGATATATGCCGCGCTCCAACCAGGGCCCGGGTGGTCGACCTGGGAGTTATTCGTAGTCGAAGCTCTCGGGATGACTGTCATTGCCTTCGTTGTCGGTATCTGTCTCGCGGTTCAGCGACTCACTTCTTTCGTGCCTTGGATCGTCGGAAGCCTGGTAGGCCTGGGAATTGCGTTACTAGGAACTGCCACGGGTGGGAGCCTCAACCCAGCTCGCCAGTTCGGGCCGGCCGTTGCTTCTGGGCAGACGCGGTTTTTGTGGGTTTACTTGCTTGCCCCAATGTTCGGCGCAGCCATTGCGGCATGGCTGCGACGGAAGATCCAGTGCCAACGGAGGGTGCTTACGCATCGGCTGTGCGGCACTATCGGAGCTTCGACTGCGAAGGTGATCGAGGGCGTTTCTCACCTTACTGGTGCGAATCGCATAACTGACGCTCGACCGGAAAGCTGACCGGCCTTGCCACAACGGAGCAGTAAATGCGAATCATGCGCATGAGAATCATAAGCTGCCTGTTGGCAGGACTCACTCTCGCTTCACTCGGGCCACAGTTATTGTCTCAGGCCGCGGATCCCAACCAGGTTCCAGAGGTCAACCGCAACTATAAGCTGCTTCGCGAGGACGAGGATTGGAGCTTCTTAAAGGATCCGAAGCTCCGGGAAGACTTTTGGGATCCGATCAAATACATCCCGCTCCGCAGGAGTGGCGGTGATTGGTACATGACCATAGGTGGCGAAGCCCGCGAAGTCTGGGAGCAGATAGGGAACGACAACTGGGGCGAGTCGCCTTATTGGAATGGGTATCTCAATGAAAGGTACATGCTCCATTTTGACCTGCACTATGGAAGACACCTCCGTACCTTCGTGGAACTGAAGAGTGGATTGAATTCATTCCGCCGGGGTGGCCCGCGTCCCATCGACGAAAAAAAGCTTGATTTTCAGGTCGCATTTCTTGAAGTTGGCACATCCTCTGGCCAAAACTCGATCCACCTCAGAGTCGGTAGGCAAGAGCTAGAGTACGGGTCCGGACGGCTGATCGATGTGCGCGAGGGCCCAAATGTCAGACTGAGCTTTGACGGCTTCATGGTGAAGAGCAAAATCGACTCATGGCAGGTTGATGGATTTGCTATGCGGCCGGACGAAGATAACCCCGGGTTCTTCGACAATTCGCCGAACCACACCGTGGGTTTCTGGGGCATCTATGCCACCAGACCAATACCGCGTCGATCGTCTTTAGACTTGTACTACTTAGGCCTCGATCGGAAGGATGCGGCTTTCCAGCGAGGCACGGCCCAGGAGTTGCGTCACTCCCTTGGGGCAAGAGTTTCACGCCCCATCGCCACCGAAAAGCCGGGATGGGACTTTGACGATGACGCGCTTTGGCAGTTTGGCACATTCGGCTCGACGAATATTAAGGCATGGACAATTGCAACCGAGACCGGGTACCGAATTCCAACCATTCTCCTGAAGCCACGCTTTAGTGCGAAGGCTGATATTTCCAGTGGCGATCAGCCGAGCACAAATACCTTGGGAACGTTCAATCCACTATTTCCAAAGGGCAACTACTTTGGCGTCCTAGCCACAACAGGTCCCGGCCCCATCAACTTCATCGACGTTCATCCTCACATCGAAACGGCGCTTCCGCATGGAGTGTCTCTGTCCGTCGATTGGATAGTTCAGTGGCGGCAGAGCCTTGTGGATGGCGTCTACGCGGTGCCTGGATTCTTGATCAGAGCGGGGAATGATAGTCAGGCACGATTCGTCGGACACAGGCCAGGCACCGAGGTTCGCTGGCAAGCCAACCCGCATGTATGGTTCCAGGCTGACTATGGAATTTTCTACGCCGGCAAGTTCATCAAGGAGACACAGCCCGGCCGCAATCTCAATTACTGGGCGTTGTGGGCCGGGTACAAATTTTAGGAATTTCGCGGGCTGCAGTTTTCCAATTGACTGTGCGGGTTGTCCATTCATTCTCGCGAAGCGAGCTTCAACAACTTACGACATCCACCCGTAGCGTGGACGTTGAACTGCCTTAAATGATCGTGGTTCATTGCACCGGAGGCAACAAAATCGAACCCTTGAGAGTCCGACGACGGGAGGGAAGCCCACATGGAGATGACGAAGGATGCGCTTCGCGCGGAAAGGTCGTTACATTTCTCGTTCGCACTGTTGACATTTGTCACAGGTCTCGTCGATGCCGGCAGTTATCTCTCAATGGGTCATATCTTCACAGCAAACATGACCGGGAATATTGTACTGCTCGGTCTGGCTGTGGCGAACATACCTGGACTTTCGGTACTTCGGTCGATAACTGCTCTAATCTTCGCGTTCGTGGGCGGTATCGTATCGGGACGACTCGAGCATTGGAGTGCAAATTGGCGCAGGAGCCATTGGCTCGGATTGGTAGCCGCGATGGAGACCACTCTACTGTTTGTGGCTTGCATGTTGTTGGCGATGCAGCATGATTCTGTGGTCGTTTCGGGCAGTAGTTTGTACGGGGTCATTGCACTCACCGCTCTGGCCATGGGCATTCGAAACGGCACTGTGCGGAGGCTAGGAGTGCCGGATATCACGACGACTGTGTTGACGCTGACTGTAGCCGGTTTAGCCTCGGAATCCTCTTTGGCGGGAGGAAATAATCCGCGATGGGTACGACGCATTTCTGCCGTCTTCTCGATGTTGTTTGGTGCAGCAGTTGGCGCGCTCCTTCTCCAACATTCTCTCGCTCTTGAGCTTGGCTTGGCCGCATTTATCACTTTGACGGCCATGATCATCCAGTGTTTTCGCAGCGACACGATGCAGGAGTTAACGGCAGCTTCACATAAATGAAAGCGTTCGTGGTGCTGCGCAAATGAGCAATGCGCTGCTCATCGGTCGCCATTAGGATTGATGACCCCTATCCGGCTAAAGAGTGACTGAGATTTGATTGTCGTTGTGGTTTGAACGGGAGGAATACGGATGTTGAAGAATCTTTCGTTAACTTTCGCGAAGATTTTGGGCTTTCTGGTTCCCTCGCTCGTGGGGGTGACGTTCTTCTTCGCCATCATCGGAGTGTTCGGACTTGGGATTGCGGTCGCGGGACTGCTGGTAGCCGTCATTGGCGCTGTGGTCCTCGTGCGGCGTGTTCCTGCAGAAGGAGACGCAAGATGAGCCTGAATCCAGCTACGCTCGCCCGCGTGCAATTCGCCTTCACGGTGAGCTTTCACATTATCTTTCCCACCATGTCCATTGGGCTTGCCATGTTCCTTGCGGTGATCGAAGGGCTATGGCTCAAGACAAAAAACGATCTTTATTTGCAAATCTATCGATTCTGGCTCAGCATTTTCGCAATGGGCTTCGGAGTCGGCGTAGTAACCGGCATCGTTCTCTCCTTTGAGTTTGGTCTGGGCTTTGCGCGGTTCGCACAGCTTGCCGGGCCGGCGATTGGTCCGATGATTGCTCTCGAGGTGCTCACCTCCTTCTTTCTTGAAGCAGGCTTCCTCGGGATCATGCTCTTCGGAATGCATAGAGTCGGACCAACACTCCATTATTTCGCCACCTGCATGGTGGCGCTTGGTACTTTGCTGTCGGCTTCATGGATCCTGTCAGCCAACAGCTGGATGCAGACGCCAGATGGTGTGGCTGTCCGCAACGGCCGCTTGGTTGTAGTCAACTGGTGGCATGTCCTGAACAACCCATCCTGGCTTGTCCGCTTGCCGCACATGCTTAGCGCGGCATACCTGACCGCTTCCTTTCTGGTTGCGGGTGTTGGCGCATGGTACCTGCTTCGGGGCAAACATCTTGCTTTTGCAAAAAAGACCGTGGCGCTGGGCACAGCATCGGCGACCGTGCTCATTGCGGGTCAAGTCTTTATCGGCGATATCCTTTACGGCACGATGCTGAAGCACCAGCCGTCAAAGATGCAGGCCGCCGAGGGTTTCTGGGAGAAGGAGTCGGCATCGCCGGCACCATACTACTGGGTGATCGCTCCCAACCAAAAGGAACAGCGGAATCGTTTCGCTCTCGGCGTTCCTTATCTCGGCAGCATCTGGCTCACGCATAGTCTTCACGGCCGCGTGGAGGGTCTAAAGAACACTCCGGCAGAGCAGCAGCCCATCATGGGCATGGTCTTTTACGGATTCCGCATTATGTACGGCATTGCCATCCTGATGTTCGCCGTGGCAACGGCCTCACTGTGGCTCAGGTGGAAACGCCGGCTCTTTACAACGAGGTGGTTCCTTCGATGCTTGGTGATGATGACGCCCTCCGGTATCGTCGCCACGCTTGGAGGATGGTACCTTGCCGAGACGGGCCGTCAGCCCTGGGTGATATTTGGCATGTTGAGAACTATCGATGCGGTTTCGCCGGTACCTGCGCAGACGCTCCTAGCGACGCTAATCGCTTTTGTTTGTATCTACGCGTTCTTCATGACTGCATTTCTCGTTTTCGTAGCACGCATCATCCGCAGGGGACCGGAATCGGCTTCCATCCACGCTGAGGCTTCCGGATCTCTCAAGAATGCACTTCGTCCGCAAGTGCTTGACAGCCCAAACGCCACGGCGGCGCTAGGGAGGGTAGGAAGATGACTTTGCCCCTCCTTTGCGCCGCATTCGCCGCTCTCTCGATAACGCTGTATGTATTGCTTGATGGCTTCGATCTTGGAGTCGGCGCCTTACTTTTGTTACAGCGGCACGAAGAATCGAGAGATCATATGGTCGATTCCATAACTCCGACGTGGGACGGAAACGAGACGTGGCTGATCATGACCGGGGTGACGCTGCTGGCGGCGTTCCCGATCGCCTATGGCATTCTCATGCCGGCACTCTATATTCCTATCGTCGTGATGCTTCTTGCGCTTGGCCTACGCGGAGTGTCGTTTGAGTTTCGTTCTCAGATGAAGTTATACCGCCGCAGGTGGGACGTGATCTTTGCCGTCGGGTCGATTGTGGCAGCATTTATGCAAGGTCTGATTCTGGGCGCGCTGCTTCAGGGCGTATCGGTCCAGGGGACCACGTTTAGCGGGAACGTCCTTGATTGTATTCGGCCTTTCCCTGCGCTTTGCGCCCTCTGCGTGCTCGCAGGGTACGTCGTACTCGGGGGCTGTTGGCTCCAATTCAAGGCCACGTCACAGTTGCACGGATTCTCGGGACGAACGTTGCGCATCGCGTTGCCCCTGTTTATGCTCGCCTTCTTTGCTGTCGGAGGGATGTCACTTTTCGTCCAGCCCGGTATCGTGGCTGCATGGCAGGACCACCCGGTTCTGCTCGGAACTCTCAGCTGTATCGTACTGCTGGCAGCGTTCATTCTGTTTGGAAGTATCGGGAAGCGACCAGACGTTCGCCCCCTGATTGCGGGCTTGGTGATGATCGCCGCCGGAATCGGTGGTCTTGCAATCCTCGTATTTCCAACGATTGTACCGTTCCGCATTTCCATTTGGGACGCGTCTAGCTCGCGCCTGAGCCAGATTTTCCTGCTCACCGGAGCGATCGTTGTCACACCTGTGGTGCTCGGGTATTCGTTGTTCGCGTATTGGGTATTTCGCGGCAAGACCCCGGAGGAGGGATGGGATGGATATGAGTGAGCGGAAAAAGCGGTTTCTCTGGTTCGCGGGAATCTACCTAAGCTCATTGATCGTCTTCGCATTGGTTGCGTGTTTGTTGCGAACTGCATTGCGGCTGCTTTGATCGATCAATGGACTAAGCGTGTTCCAGCCGTTGTATTTGAGTCGGGAACGTCAGGAGGAACTAAGGCTATGAATCGCACCCGTCGTTTTTTCGTTTTGGTTCAGCTCGTTTTCAGTTTCGCGAGCTTCTTTCACTTCGGGCAGGCACAGGTCCCGCAAAACTCAAGCTCCGTTTCCACCATTGCTGTCGGACCGCAGTACGACACTACCCATATCTACGTCGCGCCATCCGATGTGAATGCATTTGTTGCGAGCTTTCTTGGCGCCTTTGGAGGCCAGAGTACAAAACAGGTCGTTGCAACGGTAACACCGACGCCTAGCAGCACTACATCGCAACTACTGCAAACACCTGTTGGAACCGTGTCGTTGTTCGGATTCACGACGCCGATACCCGCTCCTTTCGGCGCGGAGCGCACGGGATATCTCATCACGAACATGGACGAAGCAATCAAGGCAGCACGAGCTAGCGGAGCAGAAGTGGTGGTTACACCATTTCCGGATCCGATCGGGGTAGATGCCGTGATTCGGTTCCCGGGCGGAGTGATGACGCAGATCTATTGGCATACAAAGGCGCCATCGTATGCGCCCTTTGCGCATTTGCCGGAGAATCGCGTGTATGTTTCCGAGGATGCCGCTGATATGTTTCTTCGCAGCTTTCTTGCCTTCTCGGGCGGCACGGTTGTGTCCGATGAGCGGACCGCGCCAGGAGATGAGATCGGCAAGCCCGGTACGACGCTTCGCCGGGTTCAGGTCGGCTCCACTTTTGGCAAGCTCGTCGTCTTTGTCACAGACGGTCACCTGCCTTATCCCTTTGGGCGAGAGACCACAGGCTACGAGGTTGACGATTTGGCGGCAACGCTCGAAAAGGCGAAGTCTCTGGGAGCCAAGGTCTTAGTTCCATCTTTCAACACCCACGGACGCAACTCGGCGATAGCGCAATTTCCGGGAGGCTATTGTGCCGAGATTCATTCGCCTTCATCACAGGGGACACATTGAACGCAACGAGAAGCAACTATAGGTGGAATGCGGTGGCCCTTCCATTTGGAGATTGTGGCCAACAAGCGTAGCTGGGATTGATCAGTCGAGGCGAACGTTTAACTGTCAGATCAGGAGAGCAGGATGTACCGGGGCGAGATGACATTGGCGGAGGGCTAGGCCGTAATCTCTGCCGGGCAGCCGGTTCCCCTGTGTCTTCGACGCGGCACATCTGTTACCGGCAGTGAATCGAAATTGCAAGTTTCTCTCAGTGGGAATTTCATCATTGGTTGAGACTGGATCGGCACCCTCATTGCCGGTCAATGTCTACTCATCTCTGTTGTGATTGAAGGAGCATCATTCCTTCAGATGGATTTTGAGGCACATGACTACCGAGGGTTGGCTCATAACGACTGCATGGCTCCAGTCCAGCCTCAGACCCGACAAGCCCTGTGTGCTAGCTGAATTGATCCATCTTGCTGAGCAACACAATCCGGAGACGCGTGTTGCCTGGGAAGAAGCCAAATCAACGTAGATCATTCTCAACCACTTGCATTCTTTCTCAATCGACTCCCCGAAGGCCTGCAGCAGCAAGGGCGTGGAATTGTCCTACGCTG
>DASXBH010000455.1:0-10367 GCA_036491775.1 Candidatus Acidiferrum sp. | reverse complement strand
AATCGCCCGCCCCGCACTAGCATCCACCCGAATCGTCTGTGCGTCACCAACTCTCGCGCCCACACTAAACCCCGCGAAGATAAAAAGCATGAACACAAAAAGCCTCGTCGGTGCAGGGGATTGTCGGCCAAGCGACACACCGAAGAAGTGTAGAGCACGAAAGTGCAGAACAGAGAAGTCCATCGTAAGTCCTCCGATGTCCGCCATTATATCGATTTAATATCCGGCAAGAAGCCTTCGTCAGGGGACGGCTTTAGCCGTGCCACAAACACCGTGCGGTGGACGCGGCTTCAGCCGCTCTGGTCTCGTCCTCGGCGCGAAAAACCTCCCCAAAAAATGCGTCAAGCCAGTACCGTCATCCCGACCGCAGCACGCTGCGTGCGCAGTGGAGGGTTCGTGGCAAGATCATTCCTTTACCCGGCTTTCGCGGCTACCGCCGTCCTCCAGTTTTCTCCGCGCACCTCAGCGTCCTCTGCGCCTCCGCGTTATCCTTTGATTCCACGCCCCACTCGAGAAGTCCTGCCGTCCTTGGCACCTCACCGCAATTCCAGCTAACATTTCTTCCGTACTCATACCTCGATTCCACGGAGAATTTTCATGTCCACTTTTGGTCTCATCGATTACCAAGACGCCAGCCCCGAAGTCAAAGCCGTCTACGACGACATCATGGCCACTCGCAAAACCGACTACATCAATAATTTCTGGCGCGCCATCGCTCACGATCCCATTCTTCTCAAACGCACTTGGGAATCCCTCAAGGCCATCATGGCTCCCGGCGCCATCGATCCACTCACCAAGGAACTTCTCTACATCGCCGTCAGCGTCACCAACAATTGCCACTACTGCATCGCTTCCCACACCGCCTCCGCCTTTTCCAAAGGCATGACTCCTGAAATGTTCAAGGAACTGCAGCAGGTTATCGGCATGGCCAACGAAACCAACAAACTCGTCACCGGATATCAGGTTGCCGTCGACCAGCGTTTCCAGCCGCCCCTGAATACAAATAAATAGCGTCTCGCATCTCCACGTGACGCAGGTCCTTGCGCCTTCCATCGCCGAGTGTCATCCTCCCCGCTAGGCGCACCTTACCTCTATGCTCACATTTAGACCCACCGTCATCCTCGCCATGAAGGCCCTTTTCTGCGGCCTGTTCTACGTCATCGCCACCATGATCATGGGCGCGCTCGGCGCCACCCTCCATCTCGGCATACCCAATCTCTCCCCTCCCGGCGTTTCCCAATCCGTAGCCGTCCTCGTCTTCTTTTTCGCTTCGCTCCTTTTAGGACTCGCACTCACCCCGCTCGCTCTCGGCATCGGCGGCACGCGCTTCGAGCGCACCCTCGCCTTTTCCTTCTTCATCTTCATCTGCTTGGGTGTGAACGCCACCATCGAAATCCTGATCTTCACCACCATGCTCACTCCACTGACTGCGCCACCCTTCATTCTCAGTGGCATTTTCCCGGCGCTCGCTTTGGGAGCTGGCCTGTCCTTCTTAGCGCCACGCGACGACCCGCAAGCTCCGACCGCCTCGCAACGTCTCGTTACTTTTTTTTCAACTCAATCACCAATAGCATGGCTGTGGCGCATCCCCGCTGCCATCCTCGCCTTCCCACTCGTCTACTTCATTTTCGGCGCCATGGTCGCGCCCATCGTCGTTCCCACCTACCGCGCCGGTGTCGCCGGATTGGTTCTCCCGCCACTCTCCACCATCATGCCGGTGCAACTTGTCCGCAGCACCCTCTTCCTTCTTGCCTCTTTGCCATTTCTAATTCTCTGGAAAGGGAAGCGCAGCTCACTTATCTTCTCGCTCGGTCTTGCCCATTGGTTCACCGTCGGCCTTTTTGGTCTCCTGCAAGCGCATCAATTCTCCATGACGCTGCGCATCGCTCATTCCCTCGAAATTGGTGCCGACTCGTTCGCCTACGCAGCCCTCCTGGTGCTCCTGCTCTCTCCGCGCACCGTCACCAAGCCCGCAATCGCGCCCGCCGCCGCGCCAATGTTTCCATCGTAGTACGCCAGTACTATAGGTCGCCCTTCCGGCCAGCCCCCAACATAAAGAGGTACGCGGGGCGCCTCTGTCTGTCTACCTCTCTGGGCAGGGTTGTCGCTCCTAACCCTTTTTTAGCGAGTGTCCCATGGCGCCTATTGTTAAAGAAAATGATGCCGCAGTCGCCTCTCCCGCCTCCGGCAATCCCGTCAACAAAGCTGCCGCCGATCCCTCGCGATCGCAGCCGGTCGCTCTCGAAATTCCTGTCAGTGTTAACGGTGCCCGCACCATCGAAGGCTCCGACAAGCGCGAGCCTTTTTCCGAATCCACGCAAACCGTTCTGGTCTTCAACAATGGCGCCGTCATTCGCCTGGCATCCGCTCTCGCCTCTGGCCAGTTGATTTTCCTCACCAACGACAAAACGAAAAAAGAAGTTGTCTGCCAGGTTGTTAAATCGAAAAATTATCGGACCGTCACCGGCTACGTCGAACTGGAATTCACCGAACCGGCTCCCGGCTTCTGGGGCATGCGTTTTCCCGCAGCAGCACCGCCTGCTGCCTCGCCCATTTCCGCGGCGCCTCGCCCGGCAGCGCCCGCAACCGTCGCTCCTCCGCAATCCGCTCCTGTTCAGCAGGTTCCGGTAACGCCCCAAACGATTCCGTCATCACCGGCGCCAGTCGCTATAAAGCCACCGGTCTCCGCACCGGCACCAGTTCCTCCAGCCCCAATCGTTACCAAGCCGCTCATCGTTCCTCCGCCCGCCGCCATCGTCACCCCGGAACCACCCAAGGCTCCTGCTCCTGTTTTCGAAAATGTTGTCCCAGCTCCAGTGCCAACGCCAGTTTCCGCGGGTCCTCCGCCGGCTCCAGTCCATGCGGCACCAGTCATCAAACCGCCCGTAGCCAGCGTTCCTGTTGCGCCACTCACCGCGCACAGCGCCAAGTCCGAAGGCCCTCAAGCTCCGGCTCACGATTACACCAAACAAATTGCCGCGATTTTTTCTGTGCCGCAGGCCCCGGTCGCTCCACCACCCGCGCCTCCGGCTCCAGTGGCTCCTCCCGTAAGCGTCAAATCCGAGCCGCCGCCGCAAGCCGCCGCCAAGCAGCCATCTACTGATGAACTCAAGCTGCAAGCCGCCCGCTTACAAGAGCAACTAAGCGCCATGCTCTTCTCCGAAACTGCCGCCAAGCCCCCGGCCAGCATCGCGCCGCAAGAAATCACCAAGCCCGACGTAACCGCGCAAAAAGTTTTGGAGTTAACCAAGATCGACCTGGCTCCCGCGCCACCGCCGCCCGCTCCCGTTGCGCCAGCCATCATCCCCGCCCCAATCAAAGTGGCGGCTCCTCCGCAAAAATCTTTCAGCACGCTCGATAAGGAAGAAGTTCAAATTCCATCGTGGCTCGCGCCTCTGGCTCGCAACTCCGAACTCCCTGCGCTCGAATCGTCCGCCGCCAAATCTGAATCCACTCCCGTAGTCGACGCCCCATCGGCCTCCGACTCAGCTTCCAGCGAGTCTTCGTCCAGCTTCGCCGAAAATTCTTCGCAGCATGATCAGCCTGCCATGTTCGGTGGCCAGCTGCTTGCCGACTCTTCCTCGGAATCCGCGTCGGCCTCCTCCGGCTCCAAGAAAGGCTTGTTCCTCGGCTTGGCTGCCGCCACCATCGCGCTCGCTGCCGGCGGTTTCTGGTATTCCAAACAGCCCGGCAATGCTCTTTCCGGCTTACTCGGATCGCCAGCGCCGAAAGCTGTCGCCACATCACAGCCCACAAGCTTTGCGCCTACTTCCACGGCATCGCCCGTAAGCGCGCCGCCCGAAACGAACGCTCCGGCCTTTTCCGCGAAAACCGTTGCTCCTTCGGTGACTCCCGCGTCTTCGCAACCGTCGAGCGCCGCTCCCACGACTTCCAGCGTCCCCGCGCCGTCCTCAACCAAAAATCTCAAGGAAAATTCGATTGCCGCAACTCCAGCTCCTGCTGTCGCGCCACCCAAAAAACCGGCTCTCGGCGACGTGCGCTTGGCCACTCCCGTCGTGAACCGCTCTTCCAGTTCCGCACCCGATTCTTCCGACGCTGAACTCAACGTCGGTTCGCAGGTCGCTCCCAACGCCGATTCGCTTTCCAGCCTGACTGGCGGCCACAGTAAAGAGCCCGCCGCTCCGGCTCCCGTTGGCGGAGACGTCAAGCAAGCCCGCCTGATCAAATCCGTTCCTCCCGTTTATCCATCTATGGCGCGCTCTCAACACATTTCCGGCAACGTGACCCTCGACGCATTGATCGATGCCCAGGGCAATGTCACCACCATGAAAGTACTTTCCGGCTCTCCCGTCCTTCATCAAGCCGCTCTCGAGGCCGTGAAGCAGTGGAAGTATTCTCCGGCGCAACTCGACGGCACCCCGACTTCCATGCACCTCACCGTCACCGTCCAGTTCCGTATCCAGTAATCTTTCGCCGCAATTTCTTTGTGGGGGCACGATATATCGTGCCCTCTCTTACCAGCGGGTGTAATTCCTCGCGACCGCCGTCCACGCGTTTACAATTCACAATCCGCCTCACGGTTTTCCCACAAGCAACCTCCCGATTCCCGCTCCCTTGCAGTGCTCAATTTCGCTTCGTATACTGAAACCCCGGTCAATTGGCCGTTCCGGTGGGTTGGGTAGCCCGCCGCGTTCACCTCGTTGACCCACTTTATTTTCACGCCTGCGCTTTTTTCAGGCTGAACTCTGTCTTACGTGGCCGCGCTCCGGCCGCGACTTGTAAGGAGTCTTGTGCATGTCCACGTTAGCTCCCGCACCCGAAGAGATGAATGTCTACCAAAACGCCGAAGCGCGTTTTGAAGTCGCCGCCAACAAATTGGGCCTCGAGCAAGGCATCTACCGTTATCTCAAATATCCCGACAAGGAAATCACTCTCTACATTCCCGTCGGCATGGATAATGGCCAGCTCGAAGTTTTCACCGGCTATCGCGTTTTGCATTCCACCGTGCGTGGCCCCGGCAAAGGCGGTATCCGTTTCGCTCCCGATGTCAGCATCGATGAAGTCCGCGCCCTCGCCGCCTGGATGACCTGGAAATGCGCTGTTGTCGACATTCCATTCGGTGGCGCCAAGGGCGGCATCATCTGCGATCCCCGCAAAATGTCTCGTGGCGAGCTCGAACGCCTCACCCGTCGTTACACGGCGGAACTTTCTGACTGGCTCGGGCCCGAGCGCGATGTTCCTGCTCCCGACGTTGGCACCAATGAGCAGACCATGGCCTGGGTCATGGACACCTACTCCATGCACGCCCGTCAAGCCACCACTGCCGTTGTTACCGGCAAGCCGATCGAATTGGGCGGCTCGCGTGGCCGTCGCGAAGCCACCGGTCGTGGCGTCATGATTTGCGTCGACAAGGCTCTGGCCAAGCTCGGCATGAAAAAAGAAACCACTCGCGTCTGCGTTCAAGGTTTCGGCAACGTTGGTTCCTTAGCCGCAGAACTTATGCAAAGAGCCGGTTACCGCATCGTCGGCCTCGCCGACATTGGCGGCGGTCTTTACAACGAAAAAGGTTTCGACGTTCCCAAAGTCATCGATTGGGTCTACACCCAGAAGAAGCCGCTCCAGGAATTTCCGGGTGGCGGTACCAAGATGAGCGCTCGCGATGTTCTCTTTCAGCCTTGCGACGTAGTCATTCCCGCCGCCATCGAAAATCAAATCACCGAGCAGAACGCCCACCAGGTTCAGGCCAAAATCCTTTGCGAAGGTGCAAATGGTCCCACCACCTGGCAGGCCGACGCCATCATCGATTCCAAGGGCATCTTCACCGTGCCCGATATTCTCGGCAATGCTGGCGGCGTTACCGTCAGTTACTTCGAATGGGTTCAAGACCGCCAGGGCTTCTTCTGGCGCGAAAGCGAAGTTAACGAGCGACTCTACGACATTATGGACCGCGCTTTCGACGAGGTCGTTCGCTACGCCGAAACCCATCGCGTCAATAATCGAATTGCCGCCTACATGTTGTCGATTGACCGTGTCGCCACGGCTCTCAAATTACGGGGTATTTACGCGTGATTTGCGCTTGGCTTTCTGGGTCTCCAAGCGTACTCTTTCTGCCAGCAGTACCCAATACGATCGCTCCCGATCAGATCGTACCACCGCGTGGTCGAGGAAGGAGTCCGTACCGTGCCATCGGACTCGTCGCCCGAGCTTGCTGCAAGAACTGAAGAACAGCACCGCCGTGATATTTGCCAGATCGGCCGCTGGATGTATGAGCGCGGCTTCATCGTTGCTGGCGAAGGCAATCTCTCCATTCGCCTCGATGCCGACCGCATCCTCACTACTCCCACCTGCATGAACAAGGGCATGATGTCGCCCGGCGATCTCGTGGTCATGGATATGGACGGCCGTCACCTTCAAGGTGATCGCAAAATTTCTTCCGAAGCCGGCATGCATCTTCTTTTCTACCGCATGCGTCCCGATGTGCAAGCTGTCTGTCACGGCCACCCCGCCACCGCCACCGGTTTCGCCGCTGCGGGCTTGGGTCTCGATCAAGCCCTGCTTCCGGAAATCGTAGTGTGCCTCGGCAAAATTCCCCTGGTTCGCTACGCCACTCCCGGCACCCCGGATCTAGGTGCTGTGCTCGAACCCTATGTGCCCCACTATGATGCGTTGCTTCTCGCCAACCATGGCGCCGTCACTTGTGGCCCCGATCTCCTCACCGCCTTTTTCCGCATGGAAACTCTCGAGCATTTCGCTAAAATTATGTTGGCGGCGCGTTTGGCGGGTGAGCCGCAGCTCCTCACCACTCGCGAAGTCGCCAAGCTGATGGCCGCGCGGGCTCGTTACCATGTCACTCCGCCTCCTGGGGGCGGCGCTGAACTTCCCGAAACCTGCGACACCGGGGAGAACGATGCCGACGAAGTAACCTTGTCTCGCGTGGAACTCGACGCCCTTATCGACGAAGCTGTTCGCAAGGACCGTTCACGCCGTTGATCGTCTCCCGTACAGCTTGGCTACACGTACCCGCGCGCTCTCGCTGGTCATCTATTCTTTGTGGAGGCTTTATCTCATGAGTCCCGCTGCGGGATTCTTCGACGCCATTAAAACCGGCGACTATTCGCGCGTCGAAGCTCTGCTGGAAGTCGATCCCGACCTCGCTTCCGCCAAAGACGATACTGGCCTCTCTGCTGTCCTTACTTCCGTCTATCGCGGCCAGCGCGAAATCCGTGATCTCCTCATTCTCCATGGCGCGCAACTCGAGATTCATGATGCCGCGGCCACCGGACGAATCGATCGCGTTAAGGAACTCGTCGAAAAAAATTCCGCTCTTGCCAACTCTTTTTCCCCGGACGGTTTTCCGGTCGTAGCTCTCGCCTCCGTCTTCGGTCATCTCGATGTTGCCGCCTATCTCGCGGAAAAAGGCGCGGACATCAACGCTGCAGCCACCAATGGCACTGGCTACAATGCACTCACTGGCGCCGTCACCGGCGGTCACACCGAAATTGTGAAGTGGCTTTTGGAAAAAGGTGCCAACGTCAATTACCGCTACGGCCCGGGCTACACGCCACTGCTCACAGCCGCTGCCAATGGCCACCGCGAAATCGTCAAGCAGCTCATCGCCCACGGTGCCGATGTTCATGCCCGCAGCAACGATGGCAAAACCGCCCTCCAAATCGCCGAAGAGCGCAACCACCCCCACGTTGCAGCCTACTTATCTTCAGTAGCCGCCAACGCCGCCGCCCCAACTCACTCCTAACCGCTCCATCTTCTTCTACCCACCCGTCCTACTCCGTAAAATCCAAATTCACCGGCTCACTCGGCGCATGCCCATCCTTCCCCGTCATATTCGTCGACGGCACATCCAATCCCACCACCTCAAACTTCGTCCCGCTCAGCCACACTTCCCCCGCGCCCGTCAGCAGAATTCCAAGCGCAACTCCCGTGGCATCTCGCGGCACATCCAGCACCACGTTGTACCGCTGCCAATCTCCCGTACCGGTGATCGATCGGTCTTGCATGTTGTCGAACGCCAGCACTTCCTTTTCTTTATCCACCCGCATCCACAATCCGGCCCAGCCGGTGACCTCTTCTGCCTTCACCACGCCGCTCAGCCGCACCCGCTTGCCTTCATACTGCCCCGCGCTGATCTGCTGCATCAACGTCCCAAATCCCGTCGTTCGTGCCTGCTTGCTTTTCAAAAATGCGCTGGGATGTCCCTGATACGCATGGTCCGTATCGACGCCCGTTTCATACTCCGCAGGCGCCGTACCCGCCAGTATCCACCCGCGTGGTGCCGCTCCATACCCAACCGCCAACGAACACGCCAGTACCGCCGCTGCTCCTATTAACTTTTTCCAAGGGGAGATTTGAATTCGTAACATAACCCCCTCCTGCTCCCTCTGACTCTCCATCGTCCCCCTAAGTTGCTTGCAGTTCTCCGAATTCCCGTTACGTACCTTTACCGTAAATGAAAAATGGGGTGACACGGCTGTAAACCGTATCACCCCACAAGTTTCTGTCTACCCTGAACTCAGGGTGCTGGCTTGCAGTTGGGCAGCAGCGGCCCGGGCGACAGGCTCAGCAGTGTCGTCTCATCCGGGAAGCTGTACGTTCCATTCCGCGCATGCGATGGCGATTGGAACGCAAACCACGGCAGCAGTGCCACGTTTTGCGGATGATACGTCTTGCCATCTACCGCCGCTGCGTACACCGGATTCGTGGTCAGCACTTCCACCACATCGCCTACCTCCAGATTGTCCTGGCAATTTGCGCCGCCCGTGAATGGATCCTGCGACAGCCACCATGGCGTGATGTTGTTTACAAATGGATCGTCAAACGTTTCCGACATTTCATGGCTCAACGCCGTGACATCTTCGAATCCAAACAGGAACAATCCCGGCGAGATCCAGCTCGAATAGTTCAACACATACCACCGCTGCCGATTTCCGTTACTCGGAATTCCCGGCTCAAAATCGTACGTGTGATACCCCAGAATGCAGCAGTTATTTGGGTTTCCGCCCGTGTACAAATACACGTTGTTGAACAGGAACGTCGAAATATCTTTCGTCGTGATGTCGCCCGAATTTTCGGCCGCTCCTACCGGTGTCGAATTGTCAAACGGGAACGTGGACGGAAATAGCAGATTTCCGAATTCAACGTCGTCTATCGCCGCGGCCAGAGGATTGCCATTGGCATCCACAAACACTGCCCAAAATGCGTCAGGTATTTCCATGTGCCGCGTGGTCTTCACGCTCGGTTTCAGATAGTTGTGATACCCGTTATCCGAATCTTCCCCAGAGCCGTGAATTCGATCCCAAAACTGCGTTCTCATCATCTGGTCGTTAAACTGTCCGTCTCCCGACGGGTAGCTGTACGATTCGAAAACCGGCGAGTTGTACACCGCCTTCGCTACCTGTGAACCGGCGAACGTAATCACCACTTTCCCGTTCGCATCCAGCAAATCCACGTCCACCGGGATGATTGGCGCCTTGAAATTTGTGACCCGCCCGGATTCTGGCGGCGCTCCCACCATCGTATACGGCCACACCGATTCCGCATTTCCGTTCGGGTCAAATCCCGGCGATACGAATTGGTCCGACCAGTTCGCCAGCGTATCCACACCAGGTATTCCAACCGTTACCGCGGACGACTTGCCCGTTCCTCCGTACGCCTTGTTGACCCCAAACGCGGAAATCGGATCCGACTTCCTCGCCGTTCGTGGGGCCACTTTTTTCAGCATACTTGCCGGCAGCTTCTTGTTGGCAGCGATCCCCTGCGCCGACGCGATTCCCGCGGTTGCCATCGCCAGGGCACACAATGGCAAAGCCCTCCTGATCAGCCTATACATACTAGTCCTCCCAGACTTTCTCTCGACTATTCCTTTGTTTGCTACTTAAACTGAGGTGTGTGTGGCGCGAAAAATCTTACAGACAGCGCCGGGATTCTAGCCGAATCCCTGTTCGAGTCAAGTCCAATCTTGATAATTCACTGCGTTTTTACAATTGATTGGCATTTTCATACAGATTTATTTGTAGATTTCGCCGCGACTCAAGCGCTTCTGTTCTCTCATACCGTCTCTTCTGCTTTCCGCCGTACTCTTTCGTCTCCGCTTCCTCGCAAACTAAGCAGGCTTTAGCGGTGTGATGTTCGTCTTGAGTTAGCGACTCGCGGAAACCAGATCCGTCCAATTCTGCACAACCGTTAGCGGCCGGTTGTTCTCATCCGCCGCTACCACCACCAAAAACCGCTTCCCGTCCGCGCTCACATCGTAATTAATCATTCCCGTGCGATAGATCCGCACCGACGGCCGGTACGCGAACAGCCGCTCCGGATGGCCCACCTCAATACTGTCCTTCTTCTCGTAAATGTTCACGCTCATCATTTCGTTGCGCATCGAAATGAAATACAGC
>DASXBH010000454.1:0-3300 GCA_036491775.1 Candidatus Acidiferrum sp. | reverse complement strand
GTGCCGCTGGATCAAGTGTGGGTGACGGCGAACTTTAAAGAGACGCAACTGCGGCACATGAAAGTTGGGCAGCGGGCCAAGATCCACGTAGATTCCTCGGGCCATACCTTCAAAGGACACGTGGATAGCATCGCCGGGGCGACGGGGCCGACGTTCAGTCTGCTGCCGCCCGAAAACGCAACCGGCAATTACGTAAAAATCGTGCAACGCATACCGGTGAAGATTGTGCTGGACGCCGGAGAAAATTCGAATCGGGAACTGCGACCTGGCATGAACGTAGTGCCAAACGTATACCTGCAATGAGCAGCGCAACACTAACGATGGACCAGGATGTCTGGCGGCCAAAATATAATCCCTGGCTGATTGCGGTGGTTGTGGCGCTGGCCGCGTTTATGGAAGTGCTGGATACGAGCATCGCCAACGTGGCGCTGCCGTATATGGCGGGCGATCTGGGAGCCAGCAACGACCAGAGCACCTGGGTGTTGACGTCGTACCTGGTTTCGAACGCGATTATTTTGCCGATCAGCGGATGGCTGGCGGGGACGCTGGGCCGGAAGCGATTTTTCATGGCGTGTCTCGGCGTGTTTACGGTGAGTTCCCTGCTGTGCGGAATTGCGCCGAGCCTGGGATTTCTGCTGCTGTTTCGAGTGTTGCAGGGCGCAGGAGGTGGCGGATTACAGCCCATGGCGCAGGCGATTCTGGCGGACACGTTTCCACCGCAGCAACGCGGACTGGCGTTTGCGCTTTACGGCATCACGGCGATTATGGCGCCAACCATCGGGCCGACGTTGGGCGGATGGATTACGTTCAACTATTCGTGGCGCTGGATATTTTTCATAAATTTGCCGGTGGGGATCATCACGTGGCTTCTGGTGCGGCGCTTTGTGGAAGATCCGCCGTATTTGGCGAAGCTGAAAGCGGCTGGAGTAAAGCTGGACTATATCGGGATCGCCTTGCTGACGCTGGGCATCGGATCGCTGCAGGTTCTGCTGGATAAGGGCCAGGAAGACGATTGGTTCGGGTCGCGGTTTATTACCACGCTGGTGATTACAGCGGCGGTATGCCTGATCTCGCTGGTGATCTGGGAATGGTTTCAAAAGACGCCGATCATCGACGTAAGGATGTTCAAGAGCTTCAATTTTGCGGGCGCCAGCTTGATGATGTTTATGCTGGGAATTTTGTTGTTCAGCAGCCTGGTGCTAATGCCACAATTTCTGCAGACGCTGGTGGGCTACACCTCGGAATTGGCGGGATTGGCGTTATCGGCGGGAGGCTTGGTGCTGCTTTGCGAAATGCCGATCATGGGGAAGCTGACGACGAAAGTACAGGCGCGATATTTGATTGCGACGGGGTGGTTCCTATTGTCGATTGCGATGTACTACTCGACGAAACGAATCGATTTGCAGATCAGCTTCAGCGCGGCGGTGTGGCTGCGGATTACGCAGGTGATTGGATTAGGATTTTTGTTTGTGCCGATAACGCTGGCGGCATACATCGGGATTGCGCCGGAGAAAAACAATTCGGTGGCAGGGATTGTGAACTTCATGCGGAACATGGGGAGTAGTGTAGGAACTTCGCTGGTGACGACGCTGATTGCGCGGCGATCGCAATTTCACCAGCAGATCCTGGTGGACTACGCGCGGGCCGACAATCCAAATTTCCAGAATTCGGTGAATGGGCTGAGCCAGCAAATAGCGCACTCGGGGCTGGGAACGCATGAGGCACAGGCACAGGCTTACGCCAGGATTTACGAGGCGGTGCAGGCGCAGGCGGCAAGTCTTTCGTACATTGATACGTTCATGGTGCTGGCGATCGCGTCGGCAATCATGTTTTTCCTGTCGTTCCTGTTGAAGAGAAATGAACCGGGCGGCGGGCCGGCGATTGTGGAGTGATTGCGATAAATTTGAAACGCGGTAAGATGAGCGTGAGAGGGCGATGATTAAAATCGTCACAATTGAACGGGAATACGGGAGCGGCGGCGGAGAGATCGCGCAAATGCTGGCGAAGCGGCTGGGCTGGAAACTGTGGGACCAGTTGCTGACGGAGGAGATTGCGCGGCTGGCAAATTGTCCCAAGGCGGTGGTGGAGGTTCGAGAGGAACGCACCGATCCGCTGTATTACCGGCTGTTTAAATCATTCTTGCGCGGGAGTTATGAGGGCAGCTTGAATGCGCACAAGCTGGGCGTGGTGGACAGTGAGAGCATATTGAGGATTACGGAACGGGTGGTGCAGAAAGCGGCGAGCGAAGGAAATTGCGTGATTGTGGGGCGGGGATCACAACAATTTCTGAAGGACCGGCAGGACACGCTGCGGCTATTTCTTTACGCGCCGCGGGAAGACAAAGTGCGACGCCTTCTGGCTCGCGGGAAAAGTGCAAGCGAAGCGCAGCAACTTGTGGATACGGTGGACCGGGAGCGCATAGATTTTATTCAGAAATATTTTGGAGTTGAATGGCCGGCACGCGCGGTGTACCACGGCATGATGAATACGACGGTCGGCGATGAAAAGGTGGTGCGGGTGATTTTGGATTACATTGCGACGCTGGATACCGCGGCGGTTCCGGCCTAAACCTTTCCAGCTCACGTAATTTTCGTTGGGCCTGGCGTTGAAGTTAGTTCCCTTCCCGATATTTCCTGTTGAACCGCTACGGAGTGCAGGTCCATCCAACTATTTCCTGGCGGTAGAGCGGGTTGATGCTGCGCTACAGACTGATGCCGCGCATGTAGGCAAAGCTGGCGACCACACCGGGCATTGGATCTTCGGGGTGAATTTCGTATTCGAGATCGACGAAGCCGGGATATTTGATGGCGATTAGCGCTTCGAAAATTTTGGGGATGGGAAGAATACCTTCGCCGACGGCGACCTGGCTTTCTTTACTGTGAAGATCCTTAAGATCTTTCATGTGGATGTTGAAGAGGCGCGGGCCAACTTCTTTGATGGCTTGAACGACGTCGGTACCAGCGCGGGCGGTATGGCCGACATCGATGCAGCAGCCAATACGGGGATCCATTCCCTGCACCACTTGTAAGACATCGAGTGGGGAATGCCACAACTTATCTTCTGGGCCGTGATTGTGGATAGCGATGTGGATATCGTACTGCTTCACGAATTGTTCGAGGCGCGGAAGAGTTTCGGGTGTGGGATCACCGGCAACGATCACGTTGATACCGGCGCGCTTGGCATATTCGAACTTGGCGCGCATGTCGGCGTCGTCATCTTTTGAGAAGGAAATGACGCCGGCGGCGTGGAGGGCAATCCCCGCGGCAGCATAGTCGGCGAGCGCGGCTTGTTCGGCTTGAG
>DASXBH010000453.1:0-7299 GCA_036491775.1 Candidatus Acidiferrum sp. | reverse complement strand
GAATTTTATGAATACGAGGTGAACCTATGAATCGCCGTCATTTCTTGCGATCAGCAGGCGCCGCTACTACATGGTTCTCGGTTTCGAAGGGAAGTCATTTGTTTGCTCAGAGCACGCCGGCGAGCAATTGGCGCACTTTTGAAGTAACAACGAGGGTTGAAGTGCTAAAGCCCTCCGGTATGACACGCATATGGGTACCGGCTGCGCTTATCTCGCAAGCGCCCTTCCAGAAGACGCTCTCTAATACATTTAACGCCGAGGGTGGGACCGCCAAGAATATCGACAGCCAAGTAGACGGGCTTGGAATCATTGCCGCGGAGTTTCCGACTGAGGCCAAGCCGGTTCTCGTCGTTACCAGTCGAATTACAACCAAGAATTGTGCGGTCGATCTCTCTGCGCCCGGTAAAGCACCGAAGGAGACTCAGGCAGAGTTGGAACACTACGTGCGGCCAACAAAGCTACTGCCAACCGACGGTATCGTGAAAGAGGCGGCGTTAGAGATCACCAAGGGCGCGAAGACCGATCTCGAGAAGGCTCGCGCCATCTATGAATGGATTGTGGACAACACGTTTCGAGACCCAAAAACGCGTGGATGCGGTACCGGCGACATCCGCTTCATGCTTGAGACTAAGGATTTGGGCGGCAAGTGTGCAGATTTAAATGCGCTGTTTGTCGGTCTGGCACGGGCGGCAGGCCTTCCGGCACGCGACGTGTATGGCGTACGTGTTGCCAAGTCGGAGTTGGGATACAAGAGCCTAGGCCCTTCGACAGAGAATGTAACTAAGGCGCAGCATTGCCGAGCGGAGGTGTACGTCGATGGCTACGGTTGGATTCCCGTCGATCCAGCGGACGTGCGGAAAGTAGTGCTCGAGGAACCGCCAGGGAATCTCGCGCTGGACGACGCGATGGTGAAGAAGGCGCGCGCGAGGCTTTTCGGATCTTGGGAGATGAATTGGATGGCATACAACTACGCACACGACGTGGCTCTTCCGGGATCGGACCGCGGGCCAGTTGGATTTCTGATGTATCCGCAGGCGGAAACCGCCGCCGGCCGGCTTGACTGTCTCGATCCGGACGGCTTCAAGTACGAGATCAAATCGAGAGAGCTCGCAGCGGAGAATGGCTAGCGAAGGATCCTGGTTGCATGCACGGTGTAGCAATCCGTGGAACATCTGAATCGGAGGGGGACGAATGAACAACGTCAAACCCGCGTCTTCCTCGACCATTCCGACGGCCCTTAAGCCAGATACCGGCATTGCGCTCGGGCTTGGGCTCACCAACGAGTGCAACCTCAAGTGCGCCTTCTGCTACCGCGATCCCACTCGCGCCGACCGTCTTACCTTAGAACAAGTCAAATCGGTAATCGAGTGCCTTCCGGTTCGCTCCGTGAATCTTGGAACGGGCGAGAACGGAATGCATCCGGACTACAAAGCTATACTGGATTACCTGCGAACCCGACCGGTGAAACTCACCATCACTTCCAACGGTCACAGTGTGGCCGTTCTGGAAGACCATGAGTTGCGCGCCTTCCACGACATTGAGTTTTCTCTCGATTACTCAACCCAAGCGGAACAGGATGCCCAACGCGGCCCAGGTAATTGGGAACTGATTCATCAACAGGCCGAACGGTGTGTGCGTCTGGGTGTACCTGTGACGATTATCGCGGTCATGATGAAGTCAAACTACTTGCGGTTGGCGGATGTGGCACGAGTCGCAAAACGGTTTGGGGCTCCCTTGCGTGTGAACGTCTATCAGGCCGTGCGGTCCGATCTCTACGCACTCACCTACGAAGAATACTGGCAGGGGTTTCGTAAGCTTTTTGAGAGCACGGATGTAATTGCAATCGGCGAACCCTTGGTACGCGCCATGGCCGGACTCCCTCCGCTGGAAGGAGGCTGTGGCGTCAACACCGTGCGGGTTACGCCCCGCGCCACAACGCAGCCGTGCGTCTATTGGCCCGGCTCGGGTGAGCCGCTGGCCGAATTGATTTCGTCAGGGTCCGATATTCTGAACTCCGCTCCTTTTGAGCAGGCCCGCACTCTTCCAGAAGCGTGCCAGTCTTGCGAGTTTCGTGAACCATGTCATGGAGGCTGCGCCGGACGACGGCGCTTGCAAGGGGCGCTAGCGCAACCGGATTTCTATTGCCCGATCATTCGGGGCGAACGGCCCCGGTTGGAAATCCGCATGGCCGCAGGTCGCGATTTGCCGAAACTCGGAAGTTCCTGCACCACCGCTGTAATTGCCCGCGGATCTGGTTCCTGAAGATGGGCGTTAATTAAACGCAGTCTGCCGCGGGTTTTCTATTTCGCGTCCATCCACGTGTCTGAGCCCGCCAGCTTGACTGCAACATTCGAAAAGAAAATATGTGCCGGCGAAGCGTCCGCTGTTCCGCGGTGGTCCGTTGAGACCAATAGCGGGCCAGCCATCTTGTAGCCCGCCCAGGTGGTTGTGACGTTGCTTGGCTTCTTGGGTCCGCCGCGATGATAGATGAATTCCACGACGCGTCCATCCTTGCCGACATAAAGATCCCAGGTATCTCCCGGCGTGTAGCCGCCAACCTCGGCAGGGTATTTCACCGACACGAGTGTAGCGGTACCCTTGCCCAGCGGTAATTTCTGGTTCTCCTTCACCTCCACATTCGCGCTGGTGTCCCAGTAAACGTGGAAGGGAAAGAGAAACCAATAATTGTCGTTTACGAAGCCCGGCTCAACTTCATCTTTCACGTTGGCGGGCGCGCTGTTGAGTTGCGATCGGACGTACGTAACCTTGACCGGCTTGCCGTCCTTATCTTTTCCCTCGTAGGTGACTTGGCCGGTCTTGGGTTCCCAGGTCCAGGTCCGCGACAGATTCACTTTCAAGGCCGGGAGCTGCAGGTTAAAGGTATAGCGAACCGCGTCAATTTGCCCCCACGAATCAATGCCATACGTCTTGGCAAGTTGTTCGACAATAGGCGGGCGTGTCTGGGCCGGCGAACTACCCGCAAGGAGCAACACTCCAAAAAATAGGAAACAAATCGTCATAGAACGCCGCAGTTGTGTCATCGAGGTTCTCCTCCGTAAATAAAGTAGATCGCCGACTTAGATGTCCTACAAAGGTCCAAGGATAGATAATTCGAACGGGGCACGCTGGGTTCAGTCGAGTTGGTCCGCTGAGCATGGAAGGGCGGCCGGCGGTGCGACTTTGCGCAAAACGAGAATGGCAGTGGCTACTGCAACAGCGCCGTATTCCAGAATCATAATCCAGCCAGGGACGATCCACGGCCGACCCACCACGCGGAGATGCCACACATAATAGGTAGGAATGATGCTTAAAGTCCAGATCATGAGCGGCACTGTTGAGGCGGACCTGATGAACGGCAGCAGCCACAGCATGTACCACGGATAGACAACCGGCGCACATAAGAGCAATGCTCCCATTGGCCAAGCGAACGCCTCCGGAGACCCTTCTGCGGATTTTCTTCTCATCCACATCGCGGTAAGAAAGCCAGCGAGCACCGCCAGCGCGGCCACAGCCTGCGGAGTTATCACGCGCTCCAGCGATGCAAAAACGGGATCGTTGAAGCGGAAACGCTGAACGTAGGTGCCGAGCGAGCCGATCGGAATCCGACCGTGTTCGAGAAATGGTTTGTACAAAAGAGCGAGGACGATCGCGGCTAGCGCGCCGTCACGCATTCGCACCCGCTTCCAGTAAAGCGGCAGCAGCACAATCGGAAGAAACTTCACCGCAACAGCTAGCGCAAACGACACCGCTGCAACGGCACGCCAACGCCTCAAGAGCGCAGCTACGGACACCACCAACAGCAGCGCTCCTACAATATCAATGTGACCGCTGCCCGCCACCTCAATTGCCAGCAATGGGTGCCAGGCATAAGCCAGGACCCACTGCGCTCCCTGCCGAGTAGAACGCAAGACATCAAGCAACACGAAGGCGATCACGAAATCGCAAATTACAAATGCTACTTTCAGCGCAAGCGTAGATTCGTGAATCGACGTTACCGCGCGGAAGAATAGCTGCGCTCCCGGCGGATAAGGGCTTGGCACTTCCGGATTATTCAGCGTGCGCGTCTCCGATGTGTGCAGGCCGGCAACCGCAGGGTCGTTCGGCACGATCACGTAAGGGTTATAACCGAGTTGCTGCACGCGGCCATCCCAAACATACCGGTGAATATCGTCGTCCAGACCCGGTGGCATTCGCAGGAATTGAATTTGCCACAGAGCAGACAGGATGAGGCCGAAGACGATGACGCGCTTGGGAAATTTCGGGGTGGAAAAGAGCTCGCGGATGGCCAGCAGGTACGCGACGCCAGCAACCGCGAGTGGAATGAAAAATGACGACTCACCCGTGTGGCTGAAGTTGCGAGCGCAGACTGACAGCGCTACCAGCAAGATCGCGCCCAGTCCGTACAGCCTGTACGAGGGTGTGAGTTTCACGGGCCTCCCGCACTTTGACTAAGTTGGGCGACCGCTTGCTGCCATTCGTCGAACCAGCTTGCAGTCCTCGGTGCCTTCGCGGGAGCGAGTTGCAATTCCCGAGCCAGCAGAATCAGGTCGTTTGCCACGTCGATGTCATAAAAAGGTTCCGAGAAGCCAGTTGAGAGTCCCAGTTCCTTCGTGCGTGCCAACAATCTGTCCAGCGCGCTCCTTGTTCCCATCGGATCGCTTTCGAAGAGCGTCGGATGAGCAGCCTTGGCTCCGACAAGATAGTAGCCTCCATCGTGGGTTGGCCCGACAACTACGTCGTGCCTGGTGAGTGCTTCAAACGCGCTGTCGAGAACGGCCGGCGCAAGGTGTGGGCTGTCGCTATTAAATGCGATGACGTGCTGGCCGGCGCCAGCAGTGAAATGTTGAAAAACAGAAGTGAGCCCTGCGGCCAGTCCCTTGCCTTTTTGCGCCACCACCGGCACTGCGTTACCTAAAAAGTGCGCCAATTCATCCTGGTCCGGCTCAGGGCACATCACCGCGACCTGTACGCGCGTCAACGAGTTTGCGAGCGCGAGCGTGTCCTCTAAAAGGCAGCGATACAGCGCTGTCACTGCATGGGAAGGAAGGCTCTCGATCAGCCGGGTCTTGACCATGCCAGGCTTTGGCGCTTTCGCCATAATGACTAACGTGCGGTTTGGTCGAGAAGAACCCACCGTGCTCTGGCTAGAAGATTCCATCAAAGGTTGGTCAGCTAATTTTTGTCATGCCGGTCGCGGAGTTCCCGTCCTTCGGCGACGGAAAGCATAGTACACGATTCGGCTGAGGATGAACCACGCGGCTCCCAGCGTGCCCTTCACCGTGCCGCTAATTTTGGATTTGCCAATCCGCGGATAGTAGCTCACCGGAACTTCGGCGATTCGATATCCGGCGATGGCCCCTTTCACGATCATTTCGACCGCCCAGCCATAGGTAGGCTCTTCCAAGGCCAAGGCACGCAGCACATCGGCGCGGGCCGCGCGAAACGGACCGAGGTCACTGATCTTCACGCCGTATAAAAGTCGGATCAGGCCGGCAGCGAGATGATTGCCAAAGGATTGGTGCCACGGTAACGCACCGGGATTGCTTTTGTCACTGAAGCGCGAACCGAGGGTAATGTCAGCACGTCCTTCGATGATCGGAGCGAGCAAGAGGGGAAGCTCAGCGGGTCGATCGCTGTAGTCTCCGTCGAGAAAAACGATCACGTCCGGGCTTTGCGCATTCGCAAGTCCTGTCAAACACGCGCGTCCGTATCCTCGTCGAGGTTCGTGGATGATCTGCGCCCCCATTTTTCGCGCCAGATCGGGCGTTCCGTCAGTCGAATTGCTGTCGACGACGATGACCTCCGTGATCAGATCGGAAGGTAGGTCGGCAAGCACGCGGCCAATGGCCTGCGCTTCGTTATGGGTAGGAATGATGACCGATACGCGCACTCAGGTTTCGCTCATCGCCACCACGGAGATGAGGGGCTTCGCCGTGCGAGAAAGCCGTCGATGCCCCAGGCTCGGCCTGCGCGACCGATTGACAGTCCAAGCGATGCGAGCACCGGAACCAGTAGTTCCCAAATCCATGACGTACCCAATTCCGACATCCAAAGACTGCCGAGGAACAGGAATGCAACTAGCGCGACTGGGCGCGTTAGTAAACCAATGAGCAGCAGGATTCCCAGCGAGATCTCTGTCGCACCTTGCATGGGAGCGGCCATGGAGGCATGGCTTGCCGCCAGCCCCATAACCCATTTCCATGCTGCGGGTGAGTGGCTCGATTTAATGTAGTAATTGATGAGCCCTGCGTATCCCCCCGGAGTGTAGAGGCCCTTGCCCAGATTCTCGAAGAAGACCCACACGAACATTGCACCAATTGTTACGCGAACCAACGCCAAGCCGTTTGCCGCGTCGGATTGGCGCGCGAAGCTGACCGAGGCATTTTGTGGTTGAGTCGAGTTGGTCGTCATTCTAAACCTCTGCGCAATAGATTCCAACGGCGGCTAAATGCGCAAATCTTAGTCTATAGGTACCCGGTTATGCCAGTTCGATGCTTACCTGGAACGAATTGTTCTAATTTAGGTTGTTGGGCTGAGGAGGGGAGGTTCGGGACTACCCCAATATGTTCTTGATTCGTGGTTTTCGATTTCGTTCCACCAGTAAAATGATGCCAGCCGGAAAAGCGCTCTCGGTTGCTCCTTTCGGGTGGTCATCCCGAGGTGCAGGGACAGAGAAGGACTTGGTGAGAATCGCGACGTTCAACATCAACAACATCAATAAGCGACTAAACAACCTCTTGTCCTGGTTAGGCAAAGCTGAGCCCGACGTAGTTAGTCTCCAGGAACTCAAGGCGGAGCAGGGAGCTTTTCCCGTGGATGCCCTTCGAGGCCTCGGGTACGAAGCGGTTTGGCAAGGGGAGCGCTCGTGGAATGGCGTGGCCATTCTCGCGCGAAACCACACTCCAGTGCTGACCCGCAAAAGCTTGCCGGGAAATCCTCAAGACCACCAAGCCCGCTATATCGAAGCGGCTGTTCAGGGAGTCCTGATCACTTCCATTTACCTTCCCAACGGGAATCCGCAGCCTGGACCGAAATTCAATTACAAGTTGGACTGGTTTGAGCGGCTCATTGCCCATGCCGCCGAACTCATGGCGAGTGGCGCCCCTGTGGTATTGGCCGGTGATTACAACGTCGTGCCGACACCGCAGGACATTTATCCGACTCGATCGTTGGATAGCAACGCGTTGATCCAACCCGAAAGCCGCCAAGCATTTTCGCGTTTACTGGCTCAAGGCTGGACCGACGCGATGCGGAGGCTACATCCGGAAGGGCCGCTCTGGACATTCTGGGATTACAAAT
>DASXBH010000452.1:0-5350 GCA_036491775.1 Candidatus Acidiferrum sp. | reverse complement strand
TCGACTTCTTCGATGGGCTTGCCAGGAACGTAGGCGGGGAGGCCCTGGATGTAATCGGGGATCAGTTCTTCGAGGGTATGGGTCATGAATTTAGTTTATGCCCAGTATTAGGAAAAATCGAGCGTGGTGCGGGTTCGGTTGTCAGAGTGGATATTTGATCAGCGAGATGGTTGTACGGTGTGAATCAAGCCACGATCCTCTCCGCGGCGGGCCAGGAAAGGAGCTGGCTCTCCGATCGGGATGACAACAACTCGAAAAAATGGCCACCTGAAGGTGTCCGCTACAGGGATGGCGGCAACTCTTTGAGTTGGTGGATTTCGGATTTGGTTAAGGGACGGTATTTGCCGGTGGGGACGTCCAGGGCGAGTGGACCCAGGCGGATGCGCTTGATTTTCTCAACCAGGAAGCCGACTTGCTGGAACATGCGGCGGATCTGGCGATTGCGACCTTCGATCAGGGTGACTTCATACCACGGATTGGTGGCGGCTTCGACCAGTTCGATTTTGCAAGGCGAGGTTTTGACGCGACGGCTGTCGTCGAGAGTGATGGTCACGCCGTTGCGCAAGCGCTGAATGGCTTGCTGGTTGGGCATCCCACTCACCTTGACGAGATAGGTTTTAGGAATGTGCGAGCCGGCCTTGGTGAGTTTCTGCATCAGGGCGCCATCATTTGTCATGAGCAGTAAACCTTCGCTTGCATAATCGAGGCGGCCGACGGGATAGATGCGCTCGGGAAGTGATCCCAGGAGTTCCATCACGGTGGGACGACCTTCCGGATCGCTGACCGTCGTGACATAACCCTTGGGCTTGTTGAGAAGGAAATAGACGAAGCGCTCGGCGCGTTTGAGGGGCTTGCCATCGACGCTGATGGCATCGACTTGCGGATCGGCCTTGGTTCCCTGCTCGGTGACGACCTTCCCGTTGAGGGTAACGCGACCGGCGGCAATGATTTCTTCGGCTTTGCGGCGGGAGGCGATGCCGGCGGCGGCTAGGATTTTTTGTAAGCGTTCAGCGGCCATGAGAGTTGATAGCGGATAGTGTAAAGCAAAAGTTAACGCAAGAGGCAGAGGCCCGAGAACGCGCAGAGAAAACATCGCCTTGCAAACCGGCGCTATGCAGAGCAATTATCGCGGGCGGTTGCGGTTGCCTGAATTGAATTTTGAGTGAGCTTTATTCGATTTGTTGGGCTTGCCGTTGCGGGGCTTTGAAAAGTTGTTGGGGCGGCTGCCTGAAGGTTTGGAGAATTTAGTGGGGCGCGATTTAGAAAATTTATTGAAGCGCTTGGGTGGAGCGCCGGAAGGCTTGTTGGCGGCAGGAGGATTTGGGCGTAGCCAAGGGGCCATGTGGACGGGCCGGACTTGGTCGAGGTCGTCGTCCTCGTAGGGGCGATTGTCTCGAGGCTTGGAGAATTTCTTAAAGGTTGCTCCGGGCTGCGGACGACTATCGCGTGGAAATTTGTTAAAGGAAGATCTGTTGGGTGAATCGCCGTGCGAGAATTTAGTTTTCGCGAATTTGTCGTTAGAGAATTTGTTGCGGACGGAACTTTTTTGCGGGGGCGTGGTGTGAGTGCGCGTGGGCTTGATGAAAGGCTTGCTGGGTTTCGTGTAAGGCCTGGCGGACTTTGTGAATTGCAGATTGACGGGCTTCCTGTCGAGTAGCAGTTGTTCCGCGTCTTTTTTCTCAATCAGACGGTAGTGGCCGCGCGGGATGCCTTCGAGAGAAAGCGGACCGAGGGCGACGCGCTTTACCTTTTCGATGGGGTGATTTTCCTTTAGTAGGGCGTAACGAAGATCATCCAGCTTCCCGCCGGACATACGAATCTCATACCAGAAGTTTTGCGCGTGACCACGAGCCGAATCTGGTTGGCGTAGGGTCTGCATGCGGATGCGCGTTTCGTTGCTGAGGCGCTCGAGGTCGGGAAGCGTGAGCATCCCTTTTACTTTTACGTGATACACCTGTTCAAGGCTGTTCCATTTTTTCTGGATGGCCGCGGCAAGATCGCCATCATTCGTCATGAAAACCAGGCCAGCGGCGGCATATTCGAGATTGCCCACGGGATAAACACGCTCGGGAAATCCGCGGAGAAGATTGCGGAGATTTTTGCGACCCTCGGGATCGGCTAGAGTCGATACGATTTCAGGAGGCTTGTTCAGCAGGAGATAGACGTGACGCCGCTCTTCGGTATCGAGAGTGCGACCGGCAGCTTCAATTTTGTCTTTGACAGGATCGGCTTTGCTGCCCAGTTCGGTGACGACTTTGCCGTTGACGAGCACTTGGCCGGAAGAAATGAGCTGTTCGGCGTGGCGGCGCGAGGCGATGCCAGCGCGAGAAATGATTTTTTGCAGGCGTTCAAGCATGTTGGTAAGGATAGCAGGAAAGTTGGGAAGGAGTCGGAGAGAGAAGGGAGGAAATGGGCGCGCGATTGGAGATGGCTCTCTCGAGTCGAGGGGCGAAGTCGGTGGCGGAGTTGGTGTGCCACAATCCTCCCATCGGGATTGGGATGACGGAGGGAACTGCCGGTGATCAGTCGCCGGCGGCTTTGGCTCCAGCCTTAGGGCCCTGATCGTCGGCATCGGGGCTTGGCGGATCTTCGTCTAATTGGCCGCTGGGCATACCTTCACTGGTGGCGCTTACTTCTTCTTCGCGGAGTTCTTCGGCTTCGGTTAATTTTTCCTCAAGGTGGGCGAGGCTGTGCGTCACCTGGGAAGTTGAAATGTCTGCGTGCGCGCTGGAAGCCGTTTCAGACTCTTGCTGAGACCGGGAAGATGAATCCTTTTCCGTCGAACCCTCTGACGTGACGGTCATGGAATCCGCGGACAAGCTGGCTTCGGAGGTTTCGACAACGCCTTCGTCGGAGCCTAGGGCTTCGCGGGCCAGGGCTTCGAACTCCTTGAGACTGGGGAGCTCATCGAGATCGCTCAGGCCAAAGCGCATGAGAAATTCTTTCGAAGATTTATAAAGAATCGGGCGGCCGATGACTTCTTTCCGGCCCGCGGTGGTGATCAGCTTCTTGTCGAGAAGGGTGCTGATGACGCCGGAAGTGTTGACGCCACGAATCTCAGAGATTTCGGGAGCGGTAACGGGCTGCTTATAGGCGATGACTGCCAGCGTTTCGAGTGCCGGCATGGAGAGACGCAGCGGGGGGCGAAGCGACTTGATGAAGCGGCGAACCACTTCGTGGTGCTGGGGCTTGGTGTACATCTTGTAGCCACCGGCAACGGCGCGAACTTCGATGCCGCGTTCTTCGCCAGCGTAGCTGGCGATCAGTTCGTCTAGTGAGGATTGGACGGCGAGTTTCTCGTCGCCGAGAGCCGCGGCGAGTTGCTCGAGTGTGGCTGGCTCGTCGGCGGCGTAGATGATGGCTTCGAGTGCGGCTTTGCGTTCTTCGTTGGTCATGGTTAGGCAACAGTTTACAGGGAATGATGTGGAGATTAAAGCGCGCCAGTGGCGAGTGGAGGTGACTACTGGTAAGAGTTTGGGAGGCTCGCGGCCCCGCCTTGGGCACGATGTATCGTGCCCCTACATATATTCGGCGTCGATGCGGAGTGCTCCGTTTTCGTCGAAGGCATTGTCGAAGGATTTTGATTTTTTGACGAGGATGTCGCCGAATTGTTTTTCCTGGGCCAGGGCTACCGCCTGGAGCTTAACCATTTCCAGTACGGCCAGAAAGGCGACGATCATGGCGTGGCGCGAGGGGCAAGCTTCGAAGAATTGGATGAGGCTGACGGAATTGGTGTCGCTGGCGAGGATCTGGCCGCGGAGTTGCGCGATCATCTGCGCGACGGTGAAGAGTTCATGTTGCAGCTCGATGCGGGTGACTTCTTTTTTTCGTTCCAGGACTTGCTGGAAGACGCGGACGAGATCGACGAGCGAGACGACCAGTTCACCTTCGGTGCCTTCATCGTTGTAGAGCGACTTGTCCGGCTTGGACCAGACGTTTTCTTCGATTTGCTGCTTTTGGTAGAGGAGCTGCGCGGCATTCTTGAATTTTTCGTGCTCGATCAGGCGCAGGACCAGTTCTTCGCGAGGATCGGTGGCCTGGTCTTCGGCGGAAGCCAGCGGATCGGGCGGCAGCAGCATTTTGGATTTGATGTAGATCAGAGTGGCGGCCATGTAGATAAATTCGGCGGATACGTCGATGTTCTGAACCTCGAGTTGGTGGAGATAGTCGAGGTATTGCGAGGTGATTTTGGAGATTTGGATGTCGTGAATATTCATCTCCTGCTTCTTGATGAGATCAAGCAGGAGGTCGAGCGGTCCTTCATACATCGGGATGGTAATTTTGTAGGGGCTAGCCATGAATGGAAGATAGTTTACAGGCGCGGGTGCGCAGTTAACAGTGCGAAGTGAAGTGGGTTGGTTCCTTCTTCCTACTTGGATCACCAACTTCGACATTCCGACCGGAGTGCCCGGCTTTTTCTTGCGCGCGTTTTCGGCGCGCCGGATCACGGAACGGAGGAATCTCTCTTCGATTTCTCCCCGGCTCCTACGATCCTCAAAAGCACAGCCAGGAGGGGCTGCGCTACAGGTTAGGTGGAGAGTTCTTGGCGTTTGCGTTGCCAGCCGAAGATCGCTTCGCGGACTCGCTCCATTGTCTGCTTGGCGGACTTGTGAGCGCGGGCTGAGCCGGCGTCCAGGATTTCCAACGCGCGCTTGGGATGCTGTTCGTATTCCTGGCGGCGCGCGCGAACGGGCTCGATCCATTTGATGAGGTTGTCGGCCATGGCTTTCTTGCATTCGATGCAGCCGATTCCGGCGGTTGTGCAGCCATTGCGGACCCATTCGAGACGGCCGGGATCGCGTTCGGGTGTGGAAAAGAGTTTGTGCCAGTCATAGACGGGGCAGACGTCGGGATTGCCGGGATCCGTGCGTCGCTTGCGGGCTGGGTCGGTGACCATGGTCTTGGTTTTGGCGTAAATGTCGACATCGGATTCGGAAAGGGTAATGGCATTGCCGTAAGACTTGGACATCTTACGTCCGTCAAGGCCGGGGATGCGCGGAGTTGGAGTGAGGAGCACACCAGGTTCAACCAACACATCGGTTCGGGTCACAAAGGTCGTACATTTTTCGAAATCACGTAAGAAATTTTCATAACCAATTTCCGTGACATATTTGCGTAAGTCTTGGGCCATCCGTTCTACCTGCTCAGGTCCAACTGCAGACTCCCAACCATGTTGGCCTGGTTTCAGAAATAACTTGCTGTGCAAAGATGTTGCGGCATCGATGTTTTCAAGCGCTAATAATTGATCTTTCCGGACCTCAAGACCATAGAAGCCGTTGAAGCGGCGGACGAGTTCACGGGAGAATTCGACGTGGGAGACTTGGTCTTCGCCGACAGGAACGAAGAGAGA
>DASXBH010000451.1:0-4316 GCA_036491775.1 Candidatus Acidiferrum sp. | reverse complement strand
AACGACGATCCTCCGCCACCGGATTCCGGGCCACAAAACGATACTCACCCGAAGTCTCCTTCGAGACCGCCCGCGGCGTCAGGACCTTCGAACTATTCGCCCAGTGATGGTTCGGATGATGAGTCGGACCGTGCCATTCTTTCCATTGATCGGATAACTGATACTCCGAGGAACCATCCAGTGTCGAACCCGGGCACGCAACAAGAGCCCGGCGCTTCCATTGCTTCCGGTAAACGGATAAGCGTTACGCCGAGTAGCTATCGCGTCGCGAACGCCAGCAAACAGCACGATCCGACGCTGCGCCCCGAAGTGCAACATGCAATGCAAGAATTGCGGGAGATGCCACCCTTTGCGCGCGAGCGGGAAATTGAAACGGGCCGTTACAGCCACTATTCGCCTCAGGAAAAGCAACTTCTGAGAAGCGTGAACTGAGAAAGTGCCACCGCAAAGGCGTCGTGACTTTGGGGTGAGGGCTTGTTTTGTCTGAGATCGTAATTGGCGTGTCCATATCGTAGCGATTCCTATTTACGTTCGAGTTCAAACGGAAACATACAGTCGATCCGCAACTCTCGTGTGGTTATGGATTGCCACAGCTCCAATGCCTCGCAAGGGATTTCGGGCATGTCTTTTCCGGAAAGTTCCCCTACATACTTATGCGCAACATTTCTAAGTGCCGGACTTACCGGTATTTGGCTTAATTTCAAAGGTCTTTTCTTAGATATTTGCCACTCTTTTGCTTAGTCGTAGCATCCAACGCCCGGAAGCCCTGCCTATGACGAGGAGTGGAGGTGCTCAATGGCGCGGAACGTAGCAGATCTAATGTGGGAAATGCTGCAAAAGGCTGGCGTGAAACGCTGCTATGGAATTGTGGGGGACGCGCTCAATCCGGTGATTGATGCGCTCCGGCGGAACGGAAATGTTGAGTTCGTGCATGTGCGGAACGAAGAGTACGGCGTCTTTGCCGCGGTTGCAGAGGCCTACTTCACGGGAAACCCAGTTGCGGTGTGCGGCACGGCCGGTCCCGGCGTGACTCACCTGTTTAACGGCCTGATGGACGCGAGGAAAGAAGGCGCCGCGGTGATCGCCATTGCGGGCGACGTGGAATCAAAGCTGATCGACACGGCCGCCCTTGAAGAGCTCAATCCTTACAAATTTTTCGACGCCGCCGCGCTGTACATCGGCCGTGTCGTGAATCGCGAACAGGCCCGGGCGGTCATCAACACCGCCATCACGACTGCGGTCATCGACCGCGGTCCCACTGTCATTTCGCTTCCCGGCGACATCGCGGCATCCGAGGCGCCGGACGGAATGCATAGCGTCGCGATTCCAGGCAAGGCTGTCTTACGTCCTGGCGAGGCGGACTTGGAAAAGCTTGCACGCTTGATCAACGATGCAAAGACGGTTGCCATCTTCGGCGGCGACGGCTGCCGCGACGCGAGGAACGAGGTGCTGACGCTGGCCCACAAGCTAAAAGCGCCTGTCGGATACTCCTTCCGAGGCAAGCAATGGCTCGAACACGACAACCCCTACGCCACGGGCATGACCGGTCTGCTCGGCTACGGCGGAACGTACAGCGCGATTCACGGCGCGGATGTTCTGCTGCTGCTCGGGACAGATTTTCCTTTTTCCGAGTTTTTGCCGAATGGCAAAGTAAAAAAAGTCCAGATTGACACGAATCCGAAGCACCTCGGCCGCAGGACGCCGCTGGATCTCGGTCTGATCGGAGACGTGGAGGCGACGCTCGCGGCCGTCCTGCCAAAGGTGAGCGAGAAAAAGGACGAGAGGTTCCTCGAAAAGCACCTTGCACACACGCGGGAGTTCGAGGAGCTGCTGAGCCATTACGTGGACAAAGGCCCGGGCATCAAGCCGATTCGCCCGGAATATCTCGCCGCGACATTAAGCGCGCTGGCTTCCGACGACGCAATGTTTTTCGCCGACACGGGAACGGCCTGCATCTGGTTGGCGCGGCACATCAAGGGCGGCGCGAATCGCCGGCTCTTTGGATCCTTTTCCTGGGCGTCGATGGCCAACGCCGTGCCTAACGCCTTCGGCGCACAATTGGCCTTCCCCGGCCGGCAGACGATTGCGCTGTGCGGCGACGGCGGTTTCACGATGCTCGCGCTTGGCGATTTGCCCACTCTCGTGCAACGCAAGGCGCGCGTCGTGCATATCATCCTCAACAATGAATCGCTCGACTTCGTAAATATCGAGCAGCAGGAAGCGGGCTTCGTTCCCTTTGGAGTGGACTTCAAGAATCCGAATTTCGCGCGAGTGGCCGAGGCGATGGGCGCAAAAGGCATCCGGCTCGAAGAACCCGGGGACGTGAAAGACGCGCTCATGGAAGCTCTGGCGTACAAGGACGGACCCGTTGTCGTCGATGCCGTGGTAGACCCCTACGCGCTTGCGTTGCCGTCGCACGTCCCGCTCCACACCGCGGCCGGCTACACACTGAGCCTTGCCAAGCAGGTGCTTGCGGGGCGGTTCGACGAGGTGATCAAGACGATGGAACGCAACGTCCGTTTGGTGTAAGTCGGACGCGAATCCGAATTGATCCACGCCACACGAAGTCAAACTATGACGAAACCTATTCTTGTGGTGACCAGCCGTTATGCGAGGCAAATCGAAGAGCGTATCGATCGCGATTATAGCGCCCGGCGAAATCCGAACCAGTTTCCTTTCACCCAGCAGCAGTTGCTCTCCGCAGCCGAAGGAGCCGACGCCCTGTTCATCACGCCGGCAGACCGGTTGGACTCGATTTTTTTCCAAAAAGTCTCGCCAACGATAAAAATCATCGCCACGAACTCGGTGGGTTTTGAGCATATCGACCTGGAAGGCGCTGATCGCAGAAAAATTGCGGTTGCTTACACCCCAGGTGTCAACCACGAAGCAACGGCCGACATCGCCATGCTGCTTTTACTTGGCGCTTCGCGTCACGCTTACGAGGCTCAGGAACTGGTTCGAACAGGAGCTTGGAGACCCTTGAGTCCCGACATGCTCTTGGGTTGGCAAGTTGGTGGCAAGATCCTCGGCATTTTCGGAATGGGGCGGGTGGGACAAGCCTTGGCGCGTCGAGCGCGAGGATTCGGAATGAAGATTCATTATTGCAACCCTTCTGAATTACCCGCGGAAATCGCAGGAGACGCTGTCTACCATAAGGATCTGTCGGATCTGCTGCGCGTAAGTCAGTTCTTGAGCCTGCATGCCCCGGAAACTCCGCAGACCCACCATCTCTTGAACTCGAAAGCCATAAACCTTCTGCCTCCTGGGGCCATTGTGGTGAACACCGCCCGCGGCGGATTGGTAGTCGATGACGATCTGATCGTTGCTCTCAAGAGCGGACGGGTCGCCGCAGCCGGACTCGACGTATTTGAAGGCGAGCCAAAACTTAACCCGGAATATGTTTCGCTGAAAAATACATTTCTATTGCCGCATATCGGCAGCGCGACGATCGAGACCCGGACAGCAATGGGCATGCTGGCTCTGGACAATGTGGACGCGGTGCTAAACGGCAGGGCTGCGCCGAGCCTTGTCCAGCGCTAGTGCATGCGCGCTGTTGGTCCTGCGTAATGGGCAAAGCGGCGATGTGAAATTCTAGAACTTGGATTGTCCGGCATAACAGAGCGTCCGAGAACTCCCAGACCGACTGCGCAACGAAGTAAAATGAAATCCATGAGCAAGAAAGCGATCTCCCCTGGCGCAGTACACAAGGTACCAGCGGATTTACGAAAGGTTCTCATTTCCGATCCGGTTGCGCGGGAAAAATGGGAGGATATTACGCCGCTCGCGCGCAACGAGTGGATCTGCTGGGTTGTCTCCGTCAAGAAACCGGAAACCAGAAGGCAGCATATTGAGCGGGTACGTACGGAACTCAAGGAAGGAATGCGGCGGCCTTGTTGCTGGCCAGGCTGTCCTCACCGCTGAAAATAAGTCAGCCAAGGAAATTGCGGGACCTGGGAGCCGCGGGTCGAGCCATGTAGCATCCAGCCCGATGTAATACATAGGTTGCATGGGGAGCCTCCTCGGTGTTTCGGAATCAGCGTCCGCTGAGTTCAGCCTTTTTACACCAGGCAATAAACGCATGCACGGGGCACATTTTCATGGGAACGAGTATGATGACGCCACGATGAAAGCCCTGATCGCCCACTTCAAAACATTCACAGCTCAGGAAAAACGATGACGCTGCGGGCGGCAAAATTCCTCTTGGTTGCTGCTGTCGCCGTGTTTTACTCGTTGCTCGTATTTAACAACATCACCGACTACGATTCGAACTACCAATTTGTGCGGCACGTGCTGATGATGGATTCTACTTTCCCGGG
>DASXBH010000450.1:0-4521 GCA_036491775.1 Candidatus Acidiferrum sp. | reverse complement strand
TCAATTCAATTATCAGTCGGTGGGTTCCGGGGCGGGCATCAAACAAGTGACCGAAGGAACGGTAGACTTCGGCGCTACGGATGGCCCGATGAACGATGACCAGCTCAAGGCCTTTCAAGAGAAGCGGGGCGGGTTGGTGCTGCATTTTCCGACGGTGCTGGGTGCGGACGTACCCACCTACAATGTTCCGGGCGTCACTGCATCTCTCAACTTCACACCGGAAGTGCTCGCTGGAATTTTTCTAGGCAAAATAACGAAGTGGAATGATCCGGCAATCGCTGATGCGAACAAAGGCGTAAACCTTCCCGCCAAAGATAACGACATCGTGGTGGTTCGCCGGTCGGACGGCAGCGGCACAACCTACATCTGGACTGATTACTTGTCGAAGGTCAGCGATGAATGGAAAAATAAAGTAGGTAAAGGTACTTCTCCCAACTGGCCGGTCGGTCTGGGCGGCAAAGGCAATGAAGGCGTGACCGGGTTGATTAAGCAGACGCCGAATTCGATCGGCTATGTGGAACTGATTTATGCAGCGCAGAATAACATTCCGTACGGAGCGGTAAAAAATTCGTCCGGAAATTTCGTGAAGGCCGATCTGGCGAGCGTGAGTGCGGCTGCGGCCGGAGCGGCAAAGGATATGCCGGCAGATTTCCGAGTGTCCATTACCAACGCTTCCGGAAAGACGGCGTACCCCATCTCGAGCTTCACCTGGTTGCTGATTCCACAGAAATTTCAGGACGCGGCCAAGCGCGATGCGATCAAGGGCTTTCTAAAGTGGATGCTGTCGGATGGCCAGAGTTATACAGAAGCACTGTCTTACGCCAAGCTTCCAAAGGAAGTTGTTGAAAAGGAAAAAAAGGTAATCGATACCATTCAGTAGTTGGCAAGAAAACGTGGCGACATCCAGCACAAATATTCCGAGCGCGGGCCCCGTGGTGGGTTCGCGCTCGTTTCTCTCTCGAATCCGCGAGGGCGACGAGATTGCGCGGTTGATTACGTTCTTGTTTGCGGCGAGCGTGGTGCTGATTACGGTGCTGTTGGTTTACCAGCTTTGGACGAATTCGGTATTGCCACGCCATAAATTCGGGTTGCACTTTCTTGTTACGTCGGTGTGGGATCCGATCATGGAGCAGTACGGGGCGTTGCCGTTCATTTATGGGACATTGGTAACGTCCGTCGTGGCGCTTTTGATTGCTGTGCCACTTGGGATCGGAGCCGCGATTTTCCTGGCAGAGCTGGCGCCGGCGCGCATTTCCGATACGTTGCAATTTCTGATTGATTTACTGGCGGCTGTACCTAGCGTGATTTATGGATTGTTGGGAGTGTTCATCATCGTACCGCTAATGCGGACGGTGATTTATCCGGCGTTGAACCACCCGCTGGGATTTTTGCCGATATTTAAGGGACCGTCGTATGGTGTAGGGTTTTTGACCGCCGGAATGGTGCTGGCGATCATGGTGATTCCGTACATCATTTCGGTGTCGCGAGAAGTTTTGCTTTCGGTGCCGCGCGACCAGCGGGAAGCGGCGCTGGCCTTGGGTTCGACACGCTGGGAATCCACCTGGCAGGTGGTGGTGCCATTCGCAAAGACCGGCATCATGGGCTCCATCTTTCTGGCGATGGCGCGAGCGTTGGGCGAGACGATGGCGGTGACGATGGTGATTGGTAATTCGCCGCGAATCAGCGCATCGCTGTTTGCTCCTGGGGATTCCATCGCATCCGTCATTGCGAACCAATTCACGGAAGCTACCGATGATTTGTACCTGCAGTCGTTGATTGGCTTGGGATTGGTGTTGTTTCTCTTGACGTTCATTCTGAATGGACTGGCCCGGCTACTGATCGTTGTGACCACGCAAAAGGGTAGCGGAGTAGCAACGTGACGAGCGGAAAAGTGCGGTGGCGCAGATTTGTAAGTAAATTCATGCTGACCCTGACGGGTGTGTGTGCCTTCATTTCGGTGAGTGTGCTTTTCCTGATTCTGGGATATTTGGTGTACAACGGCGGGACATCCATCAACTGGGCTTTCTTTACGCAATTACCCAAGCCGGTAGGCGAAACTGGTGGAGGCATGGCGAATGCGATTGTGGGGAGCGCCAAATTGTTGCTCACCGCATCGTTATTCGGCGTGCCTATAGGATTTTTTGGCGGGATTTACCTGGCAGAGTTCAGTGGAGGCGCGACTGCATCCATCGTGAGGTATGCAGCGGACTTGTTGAACGGTGTACCGTCGATTGTTATCGGAATCTTTGCGTATGCCATGGTCGTGCTCCCGTTCAAACATTTTTCGACATTGGCCGGGGCATTTGCGCTGGGATTAATGATGATTCCGATTACGCTGCGGAGCACCGAAGAATTTTTGAATGGAGTGCCGCGAATGCTGCGTGAAGGCGCGATGGCACTGGGAGCAAGCAAGACGAAGACAATCGCGACGGTGATTGTCCCCGCGGCGTATCGAGGCATCCTGACAGCGATTCTGCTGGCGCTGGCCCGCGTAGCCGGAGAAACGGCGCCATTGCTTTTCACCGCATTCGGAAACCGCTACTGGAGCGAGGGCTGGAGCCAGCCGACGGCCTCCTTGCCAGTGGTAATCTTTAACTACGCCGTATCGCCGTATGAGGATTGGCACCGGCAGGCGTGGGCAGCGGGATTGGTGTTGCTCGGACTGGTGCTGATCATCAATATTCTCGCCCGGACGATATTGTCGCGCGGGATAGCAGTTCCGAGGTCTTAAGAATGCACGCGTCAGCAAAGCCGGAGTTGTCCGTGAATATCGTGACTAATGTAGGATCATCCGTGGGCCGAGAAACAGCCGCGCTGCCCATGCGGATGACCATCTCGAAGGTAAATTTTTTCTATGGCCCCAAACAGATTTTGTTCGATATCAACATGGGGATTGCCGACAAGCGGGTGACCGCGTTGATCGGGCCGTCGGGTTGCGGGAAGTCGACGTTGTTGCGGACGTTGAATCGGATGCACGAGACGGTGAGCACGTCGCGACTCGAGGGCGAAATCCTGATCGATAAGCAGAATATTTTGGCGCAAGATGTGACCGCGTTGCGGCGCAGAGTGGGGATGGTGTTTCAACGGCCGAATCCGTTTCCCAAGTCGATTTTCGATAATGTGGCGTACGGGCCGCGCATTAATGGCTTTAAGGGCTCGATTGCGGAGACGGTCGAAAAGAGTTTGCGGCACGCGGCACTTTGGGAAGAAGTGAAGGATCACTTGCACAAGTCCGCGTACGAGCTGTCTGGCGGGCAGCAGCAACGGTTGTGTATTGCACGAGCGTTGGCGGTGGAGCCGGAAGTGCTGTTGCTGGACGAGCCGTGCTCGGCGCTGGATCCGATCAGCACGGCGAAGATTGAGGAGTTGCTGGTGGAGCTGAAGAATTTGACCACGATCGCCATTGTGACGCACAACATGCAGCAGGCCGCGCGCGTTAGCGATTTTACGGCTTTTCTGCTGACCGGGCAGATGATTGAATTCAGCCCGACACCGCACCTGTTTACAACGCCGAGCGATCCGCGAACGGAAGCGTATATTACGGGTCGATTTGGATGAGGCGAGGGTCTGAGTCTTAATTGACAGAAGCAGATGTGGGTAAAGTATCGTAACGTAATGGGGCCAAGATTCGGACGGGAAGGCCACGATGGAACGTCACTTTGAGAAGGATTTAAACGAGCTGAAGGAACGCCTGCTGTGGATGGGCAGCCTTGCGGAACGCGCTGTACACCAGGCCGTGCACGGGGTGCTGGACACGGATGAGCAATTGGCGAAGCGAGTACTCGATGAAGAAGACGCGATCAACGAATTGCAATTGGAGATTGATGATCGCGTGGTGCAATTGCTGGCGCTGCATCAGTTGATGGCGGCGGACCTGCGTTTTGTGCTGGCGGTTTCGCGAATCAACAATGATTTGGAGCGGATTGGGGATCAGGCGGTGAACGTGGCACAGGGGGCGCTGCGTATTTTGCGGCATCCGCGGGTGAAGCCCTACGTCGATTTGCCGCGCATGACGGAATTGGTGGAAGAGCAGGTACGGAATGCGTTGAATGCGGTGGTTCGCCGCGATGTGGAATTGGCGCAGAAGGTGATGGCGTCGGATGATCAGGTGGACCAATATCGGGATCAGATATTTCGTGAATTGTTGACGTACATGATGGGCGATTCGAGTGTGGTGTTCCCGGCGTTTGAATTGATTCTGGTGGCGAAGAATCTGGAGCGGATCGGGGATCACGCTACGAATATTGCGGAAGATGTGATCTATATCGTGCAAGGGCAGGATATTCGGCATCCGTCGCTGGACCGGCGTTAAAACGGATCTGCGTGCGAGGTTTTGGTTGTCGTGGGCCGGCAAGCTGCCGGCGCTACCAAGCTGACTGTCGCTAAAGTCGGCGCCCAACTTTCTTTCATCCGCCTGCTAACAGCAGAATCGCGACGATTATCAAGCTCAAAGAAAACAACATTAGACCCAGGGTGCGGTCGGGCGTGCGCGTGAAGTTCACGCGGATCTGCGAATCTCCA
>DASXBH010000449.1:0-10908 GCA_036491775.1 Candidatus Acidiferrum sp. | reverse complement strand
GCGTAGCTCTGGGGCTGAATCTGCGGGAACGAAGGCGCAATGGAATTGATGAATGAGGGGAATCCCAAGTCTGAGGATTTATAGCCGAAGCTTTGCGTGGTGGACTGTTCCACGTGGCGGTTCACGCCCAGGTTCAAGCTCACGTCGAAGGTCGGACTAAACACGTGGGTATATCCGACGTTCACGCTATAGCGGTTATTTGGAGCGGTGACGCCTGGTCCGGCGGGATCGGATGCACCGTAGTAGGTCGGCGAGTTAATTTTCGATTCGAACTTTTGAGACCAGCGAACGTTGACGCGATCGTTGTCGGAGAAATTATTGTCGATGCGACCGGAATACTCGTCGGAGTGCGCGGATGCGGCTGCAGCCTGAGTAAAGTTATTGATGAGATTGCCGTTGGTGGGAGTGGGCCAATATTTTCCGGCGGCAATGCTGGCAGCGATGGAATCCATCAAGGCAGAAGGAATAATGTTGCCTGAAAATGGATCGCGGATGTAGCCGGTGCTGTTGGCTACTAAGTGGGTGGTCGGATCAACCTGCCCAGCGGTAATTTGGCGAGTGCTGAAGGGATTGTAGATGGCACCACTGAGGATCGACCGACCCAAAGCGTCGGTCTGCCCGGTCGGCGCTCCGAGGAGGGCCGAGAAATCTCCGGTGCGCTCCGCCTCGGTAGGCATGGTGCCGAGGAAAGTTGCGGGGGTCGCCTGGCGGAGACCTTCGTAGTAGGCAAAGAAATACGTTTTGTTCTTGCGGATTGGGCCACCGATTGTGCCGCCGTACTGATTGCGGTGGAAGGCCGGCTGTTTGCCGTTGTTGAAGAAGTAGCGCGCGTCGACATTGCTGTTGCGATAGAACTCATAGGCATCGCCGTGGAAGGCGTTGGAGCCGGACTTGGTGACCACGTTGATGACATTGCCGCTGCTGAAGCCGTACTGCGATGTGAAGGCATTGGTCTGAATCTTGAATTCCTGAACGTCGTCGACGGATGGAACGTAAATGACGCCGCCCCAATCGAGACGCGTGTCCCAAGTTCCGTCGAGCAGGTATTCCGCGGTGTCAAAGAAAGTGCCGCCGAAATTAAGGAAGGAAACGTCCTGATCGGCGCTGCCGGAGATGCCAGGCGCGCCAACTACCTGTTCTTCCGCAGCGTTGCTGACGGAGGAATTCAGCGTCGCCAAGCCAATCACGTTGCGGAGGTTGAGAGGAAGGCCGGCAACCTGGCGAGCGGAAATGTCGGAGGAAATATTGGCGTTGTCTGCGTTGACGAGGGGCACCTCAGAGGTGACCTCAATGTTTTCGGTAACCGCACCAACGGTAAGACTCACTTGTTGTTGGGCCACTTGGCCGGCAGCCAGTTGGAGGCCATCTTGTTTGTAATGCTTAAAGCCTGACGCCTGCACCTCTAACGAATAAACGGCGGGCGGGAGCAGCGTAAAGGTGTAGAGACCGCTGTCGTCGGTGGAATAGGTGCGCGATATGCCGACGCTGGCGCTGGTGAGAGTCACCTTGGCGCCACTGACGGACGATCCGGCAGCATCGAGGATCGTACCACTTAACGTAGCGGTGACCTGCGAAGACTGACCATACAGGCGTCCGGCGCTAACCATTAAAAGCAGCAAAGCGGCGAACCAAAAACGTAAATTACGAATTTCTTGTCTACCAAACATTAGGACATCCCTCCTAAATCCTGGCTGGGTGCCAGGATTCCACCCTCGATCTGCTCTGCAGGGCCGCAAATCCGCCTGGCTCGAAAAAATTGAGCGTCGAAGGCTGAGCGGCAGCTGTGGAGCAGAATTGAAATAACTGGTACCAGCTATAGGGAATTTGCGTAGGGAGAGGCAACGGTTTGCAGGTTAAGGAACAGGGATAAGAACGATAAGAGGCAAAACGATTGCCTATAACGTTTATTTGGAATAAGTTAGAGGAGGTCGAAGAAACCGAAAAGAGCACAAGTTGGAAGGCTTTAACGTTGCGCTGTCTTGCGAAGCATTATACTATCTGGTTAAACGCAGTAAAAATATTCAACAATCTGAAGTCCCGGTGCTCTGTTTCGCGGTGCAGCGACACTATCACACGAGATAAACGCGGTAGGGCACATTGCTATCAGAGCCAGTAACAGACAGTTGGGTACCCGCAAGCGAAGTAGAAAAGGCCGCTGTTCAGCAGCAGCTGGAAAAGCTGCTAGCTACTTCCCTGTTTCATTCCAGTAAAAGGTATCCGAGCTTTTTGCGATTTGTTGTGGCGCGCGCGCTCGCCGGTCAAACGGACCAGTTGAAGGAGCGGGTGCTGGGCGTAGAGCTGTTCGAACGATCGCCGGACTACGACACGAATACCGACCCGATTGTTCGAGTAACCGCCGCAGAGATTCGGAAGCGAATCGAACTGTACTACCAAGATCCGAAGCATAGTCAGGAAATCCGATTGTTCTTGCCTTCCGGGTCGTATGCGCCGCAGTTTTCCTGGCCGGGGCATCCGGCCGGAGTGCCGCCGAAGACCCTGGAGCTGACGACCAATCATCCTCTGAAAATCAATGTGTCCGGCGGATTGCCGAGAAATGCAGGGGCCGCGCCGGCGCATGACGCGTTTTTGAGCCGCAAACACCTGGCGCTAATTCTGGGAGCGGTTGTGCTGGCGGTGGTAGCGGCAGGGACTTGGTATGCTTCGCGGCCTCCGGCTCTGAGGCAGTTCTGGGACCCCTTCGTGAAGTCCGCGGAGCCGGTGCTATTTTGTATCGCGGATCAGAGTCAATACTCATCGATTCGGTTGCGAGACGCGGCTGATCCACAGCGGGAAACGACGCTGAGCGACAGCATGGTTACGATCATTATTGATGACGTGAGCCCGCTGGTGAATGTGGCGGGGATGTTGCAGACGTATGGCAAAACGTATCGGGTGTTGGGTGAGGCGTCAACGAGTCTGACGGATCTTCGGCGCGGCCCGAGCATCTTCATAGGAGCGTTCGACAATAGCTGGACACTGCGCCTGACTGGTCCGTTGCGTTTTCACTTTGCGAACGATGCGGCGATGACACAGTTTTGGATTGAAGATCGCGCCAACCCCGGCAAACACGAGTGGGTGTTGGATCGGTCGGTGCAACAACAAACGGGGACTTATAAGGACTACGCGATTGTGGGACGGCTTTTGGATCCCAATACCGATCAAATGGTGGTGGTTGCAGCCGGGATCGGGCGCGGCGGCACGGTCGCTGCGGGCGAGTTTCTGGTGGACCAGCATCGCATGGAAGAATTGCTGAAGCAGGTGCCGTCTGATTGGAAACGGAAGAATCTGGAAATTGTGCTGGAAACGCAGGTGATTGAAGGGCGGTCTGGACCGCCACGGATCAGCGCAGTGCATGTCTGGTAGCACGCGGGCTTGCTGCTGCACCCCATTTCGAATTGTTGACGTTTACGCGGACCGCATCGCGCGGAACCCCTGCAGACATTTTTGCGCCGTCTCTAATTCGGGAAAACGGCTGCCTTCCTGTTCGACTAAATAATATTCCACGCCACCGACACTCTCAGCCGCGGCAAAAATTGCCTTCCAGTTGGCCACGCCCTCGCCAAAGAGGACGGTGTAACCTTTGCCCGCATCCGGCGACCAGTCTTTGCAGTGGATGGAATGGATTCTGCCAGGATTTGCGCGAATCCACGCGACGGGATCAGAGCCGGCGTTGAGGCAGGTGCCTACATCCAACTGCAGCATGACGCTGGGCTTGGTATTCGTGGCGATAAACTCGATGGGCCGCTGGTTTCGCGGCAACTCCGCGCTCGGAGTGAACTCTAATTGATGATTGTGATAGCCGGCCTTCAGTCCCGCCGACTCCAATTGCTCGTCGGCGGAATTCAGTTTGTCGGTGACCGGTTTCCAGCCGTCCGGACCGGGACCGGGCTTGGCCGAAGCCATGACCATGAATTTGCTGCCCAAGATGGAGTTGTAGTCGCGGGCCTTGGAGAGATTATCTTTGTCGAAGAACGAATTGTCGTTGTGCGTGGAAAGGCAGCGAATCCCAAGATCATCGAGGAGTTTACGCATATCTTTGGTCTGGACTTCGGTCCACGCGAAATAGGGCGCGTAGAATTCGACGACCTGATAACCCATCGCAGCCACGGCGCGCACCGTAGCTTGCGGGTCGCGTTTAAGTTCATCTCGAACGGAATAGAGTTCGAGGCCGACGGGGATGGAGGTGGGGTGGGCACGAAGATCAAGTGCCCACGGAAGGATCGCGGAGTAGGTGACAAAGGTGCGGCGCGAAAAAGTTGGTAAGGTCATGAAGAAATGCTAACGCCGATTTGCGGGATTTCCTACTGCCGACATTGTCATCATAAGGGACCGAATTATAAGGGCTGAGGCTCTTTGTCGTTTTCCGTCTTGGTGTCGCCCAAATGCCGCTCCAGACTTCTCCGCGCCAAGTCTTGTCCTCCAAGACCAAAGGCGATAGCCAAGCCCAACATCGCCGCGCCGAAGACGATGGAGAAGGCGGCAACCACGGTTTGACGCGCTACACCGAGTTCCTCGAGCGCCATGGTAATGGCCAGTATCCAGATGACGAAACGGATGGACCAACTGAGAATTCGCGCGGAACGGACGCCGGCATTGACCGCAGCAAGGAGCGCCGTTCGCGAAAGGAAGTTGGCGATGACCGCGCCCAGAAACAGAATCACGATGGCGACGAAGATCTCTGGCAGAAACCGGAAGAGGCGAGAAATCTGTTCCTGCAAGCCAGCGACGCCGAGAACGCTGAGGCCGACGAGGACGAAGCATAACCAGGTGACCCAGAAAATGGAGCGGCTGAGCAACTCGCTCATGGCAGGAAGATGAGCCATGCGGAGGAACCGCGAAGCTCCGGCTTCTTCGGACACGCGATCGATCTTGGTGAGGCCGAGAAGTGCGCGCAGCATTTGCTTGAAGATGAAGGCAACAAGCAAACCGATAGCGATGATGATGAGCATCACCAGGAATCTGGGAAGAAATTCGGCAACCATGTGGACTAAATTGCTGTAGACCTGCTCTAAGGCTTGCAGGATGGTCTCTCTCATGATTTCACCTCAACGTTTGCTTTCCATCGCTCCCTCAAATATGGCTTTTGCAATTCAAATTCGGCACAGAGCATTTCGCTGGCCGCCTCCATCTCTGCTGGGGAAGAATCCGAATGCTCGATCAAGAAAGAATTGGTCATGCCGCGATAGAAGGGGGCAAAAGCCTGTACCAGGTGAGCGCGGTTAATTACGGCGTGGTGGTAGGAAGAGGCGAAGTCGTAGACGGTTCTGACCCACAGGTCGGGCCGGAATCGGAATTGACCCTCGGGCAGCGCGACAATGTTTTTAATTTCTACCAGCGTGTCGGGATCGAGAACCACGGTGAGAATCGGTTCAAGTTCGGTAACGCCGCTGCGAAACATTTCAAACATGCGGTGCGGATCGAGTTCGGTGGTCTCGGAGGTAAGCTCGTGCGCCGGTCCAAAGGTAGGCACTTCTTGCGAGCGCTGGGAGTCCAGCCATAACGATTGATTCCCTTCCAGACACCAAAACAAATTGCCCACGGTTTGCCGCAGCACCTCGACGATATCGCTTCCCGCAACGGTAGGTGGCTGAGATTTCTCGCCAAGATAGGTCTGGCAACAGCGAAGATCGGAAGCAATCGCGGAGATGGCCATCCAAGCTTCGGGGCGCGCACGAATCGCTTCTTCTTGCCAAACATCTTGATTCAAGCAGAGAGACGCGAGGCGCCCGGAAAATCCCCACTCATCGGAATACAGTTCGCGGATAGAGCAACCGAAAACAGCGCGGCTCATCGGGTAGAGAAGATTGCGCGCCAGCAGACCTTGAAATTTGTGGCGCTTGTACAGAGGCGCAACGAAATCGAAATTCTCGTGATAAGCGGGCTTGAGAAGATTCGCAACGGCGCTGGGACTGAGGTTGGCCGCGGGAGGCAGGACGGCACAGGCGCGGGCGCGTAGCAAATCGGCAGCGGCCAAGACGGTGCGGAGCGCGACGCCCGGCGGAGGCGGACTGGAAAAATCTGCGGTGACGCGATGAATGGTGCGAAGCGAAGTGATTCCGGGCTGGCGTGGATTCCTGGTAGATGGTGCGGATGAGGCGGCTTCTAAAATGCCGTCCCTTTTATCCTTGTCGCCGCTGCCAACGACGACAATCACCACTCGCTGCCGGACGAAATACTGTTGAAAACTTTGTTCAATGGCGCCCAGGGCATGAGTGATGGTGTCCGCCGCATCGCGGGAAGAGACGCCAACAAGTAAATCGACCTCGCCAACATTCATCAACTGGCGAAGTAAGTCGTCTGCTAGAAAAGTATCTTCAGCCAAAACGAACCACCATCCGATACGAGATCAAAGCCGGCGAAGTTGAAACCAGTAAAACTGATAAGGACCCAAGGTCAGCAAATAAGGCAAATTTCCGAACCGGGGAAACAGGTTTCTTCCAAACATTTCGATGGGGACGTAGCCCTTGTAACGCTGTACATCGAGTTCGACGGCCTGAGCGGAATTCGAGAGGTTGTTGACCACGAGTACCGTCTGGCCTTCAAATTGGCGGACATAGGCCAAGACCCGATGATTCGACGGAGTGAGGAACTGCATCGTTCCGCGGCCGAAGACTCGGAATGCGTTGCGAACTTTGATAAGGGATTTCATCCAGAGCAGAAGGGAGTGCTCGGAGCGAGTCTGTGCGTCCACGTTGACGGCCTGATAGCCGTAGACGGCATTGGAAATGACGGGTGCGTAGAGGCGTTCCGGATCGGCTGACGAAAAACCCGCGTTCAAGGAACTGTTCCACTGCATTGGAGTGCGAACACCGTTGCGATCGCCCAAATAAATATTATCGCCCATGGCGATTTCGTCGCCGTAGTAGACGATGGGCGTTCCTGGCATGGACATTAATAAGCCATTCAGAAGTTCGATGCGTCTGCGGTCGTTGTTCATCATCGGCGCAAGGCGTCGGCGGATACCGCGATTGATCCGCATGGTCTTGTCGGTGGCGTATTCGTCGTACATATAATCGCGTTCGATGTCGGTGACCATTTCCAGAGTGAGCTCATCGTGATTGCGCAGGAAAATAAACCACTGGGCGGTTTCGGGAATTTCCGGCGTCTGTTCGAGGATTTCGATGATGGGCTTGCGATCTTCGAGCTTCACAGCCATGAACATTCGGGGCATCAGGGGAAAATGAAAAGCGGCGTGAAACTCGTCGCCATCACCGAAATAGGCGCGGACATCAGCGGGCCACTGGTTGGCTTCTGCGAGTAGCATCGTGCTCGGGTAGGAAATGTCGAGGCGTTTGCGTATTTCGCGAATGACCGCGTGCGTTTCGGGAAGGTTTTCACAGAGCGTGCCTTCGCGTTCAACCAGGAAGGCGACGGCGTCGAGGCGGAAACCGTCGACGCCAATATCGAGCCAGAACTTCATCACGTCCCAGACCGCTTCGAATACAGCGGGATTGTCGTAGTTCAGATCAGGCTGATGGCTGAAGAAGCGATGCCAGTAGTAAGACTTCGAGATGGGATCCCAGGCCCAATTGGAAGTTTCGGTGTCGACGAAGACGATGGGAACACCTTGATAGCCGGTATCGGTCTCGCTCCAGACGTACCAATCGCGCTTGGGATTATCGCGGGAGCTGCGCGATTCCTTGAACCAGGGGTGCTGGTCCGAAGTGTGGTTCAGAACCATTTCGATGATGACGCGAATGCCGCGACTGTGCGCGGCTTCGAGAAATGTTTTGAAGTCATCGAGCGTGCCGTAGCTGGAGTGAACTGAAGTGTAATCGGCGATGTCGTAGCCATCGTCGCGCAGGGGAGATGGATAGAAAGGCAGCAGCCAAATGGCGGTGATGCCGAGTCCCTGAAGATAGTCGAGCCGACGCGTTAGTCCGGCGAAATCCCCGATACCATCCGCGTTGCTGTCGCAGAAGGTGCGTACATGAAGCTGGTAGATGACGGCATCCTTGTACCAGAGATTGTCCCTTTGCAGCGCCAACGATCGACTCTCCTTTCGTTCTGCAAGACCACGTCTTGAATTATTAGTCTACGGATGGAAGACCGCTCTGGGAAGATACAGCGCATAGGGTCGGGGTTCGCAATTGAGATTCATTCGACGTCCGTTCGCACTTCAAAGATAGCTTGTATCCCCTGCCAAGTCATCTCTGACCGAATCTATTGGAGCTTGGAGGCGCCGATTTCGATGCATTCGACCTGGTAGGGTACGGTATTCCCTTGATACACGCCCGTGGTGGAGTCGGATACGGGGCACTGAATAGAAAGTACAATCTGTAGGCGGAAGCCTATCGAAACACTTCGCGTCGAGCTACTCCGAGCGAGGAGGGCCGATGGTACTTTGTAGTTTCTGAAATTCTTTCATTTCGCTTTGCGCCTGTTCGGTCTTGCCCTGTTTGCGATACAAGCCAGCGAGCCCAAAATGCGCTTGGGCGGCGAGCGCGGTGGTTTTCTCGAGCTCAATCACCTTTAACCAGGATTGCTCGGCGATGGAGTTTTCGCCAACCAGCGAGGCAGCTTTGCCGAGGGAATAGAGTGTCTCGCTCATGTCTGGCTTGAGTTCGTTGGCGCGCTTCAATTCGGCGAAGGCTTCCCGCGCTTTTCCTTGTTGCAACAAGGCAGCGCCCAGGCGATAGGCGGCTTCGGCTTTCCCGGGCTGCAATTTGGCTTCCGCGCTGAATTCGGTTTCGGCTTTCGGCCACTGCGCGGAGTTCGCGTAGACCTGTCCTAATTCCAGATGGATGCCGGGAAGATCGGGACGCAGGCGCAGCGCTTCCAGGTATTCCTTTTCTGCTTGCGGCATTTGGCGGAGGGCATAGTAATTTTCGGCCAGTGCCTGGTGGGCGCGCGCGGAATCTGGATAACTGGCGATGAGGGTATCGATAGCAGATTTCGAAAGCAGGCCGCTGGAATGGCCGAGGTAGAACAGGAGGTCGGGATCGTTGGGATGTTGGGCCAGTGCGGCCGTGAAGTTGCCAACGGCTTCGGTAAGTTGTCCCGTTTCGATCTGGGCAATTCCCAAGGCCTCCGTGGCACCGACTTTGCTGAGATGAGGTATCGATTCCGCCGCGTACCCTTGTGAGAGCAGCGCGTAGCCCAGTAATTGGTGAGCGACCGGAAGGTCTGGACTAAGTTCCACGGCTCGCTTCAGTGGGGCGATGGCGGCGCCGTAGTCGTGCTTTTCCATGTAAGCAGCGCCGAGGTTTACGAAGGCGTCGGCCAGTTGCGGGTCGAGTTCCGTGGCTTTGCGGAATTCGGCAATTTCCTGATCGACTTGATGTTGCTTACGCGCGTCAAGGCCAGCCTGCAAATGTTGCATGGCGTCGGGCGCTCCGGCTTGCGCAGCTGCTAGCCATGCAAAGAAGAAAATCCGGATCATGAGTGCTCCGGTTCGCGAACTTCGAGGAACTGGTCAGCATGAACGTCGGTCATAAGCTGTTTTACGCCCGAGGGCCACAAGATTTCGATGGTCACTTTTTGCGCGGAGCCCAATCCGAAGTGCAGGCGTTTGTCACTGGAGCACAAGTAGCTGCCAGCGGAAGTCGCGAAACGAGTCTGGCCGTTTACGGAAACGCGGGCGCCGAAGCCGTCGCGATTGCTGCGAGTGCCGCGAAGCGCGATGGATAGCCAGTGATTGCCACTGGCACAGCGATTGAGAAGCAACACGGGCGGACCGCCAAGAGTCGAGATCACTACGTCGACGCGTCCATCGTTGTTGATGTCGCCAAAGGCTGCGCCGCGCGCCGCTAAAGGCGAGGGAGCGCCGGACTCAGCGCGATCGAAGTGGCCGTTATGGTTCATGGCAAGAAGCGGAAGTTCCTTGTAGCGCAACGAAGCATCGATTTGTTGAACGTTGTCGAGAACATGACTTTGCGCCACGAAAAGATCCTTCCAGCCGTCATTGTCAAAATCTTCCAGGCCGACGCCCCAACCGGAACTGCCCGAGGTGATGGCGCCCAATCCGGTTTCCAAGCTTTGATAGGTAAAGGCGCCGCCGCCATCGTTATGGTAAACGCCATAGAGTTCGCGGGGCAGTACGGTGACGAAAACGTCTGGGCGCCCGTCGTTGTCGTAGTCCTGGAAGACGGTTCCCATGCCGGAAAGGCCTTTGCCATCGATGGTGAGGGCGACTCCGGATTCCAGAGCGCATTCCGTGAATGTGCCATTGCCATTGTTATGGTAAAGATACTGCTGCATGCCGTCGTTCGAAACGAAAATATCGGTGAAGCCGTCGCCATCGTAATCGGCAAACGCTACACCGAGTGCCCTGCCCTTCTTTGCGGCAATACCGGAGCGTTCGCTGACATCTTCGAAGGTGCCGTCGCCACGATTGCGGTAGAGAAGACAGGTAGTGGCTGGAAAAACGTTGGGCGAGCAATAGGTGTGCCACTCGCCACCACAAATTTTGTTGTGGTCTGCGTCCCATTCCATGTAGCGAGTGACGAAAAGGTCGAGCTTGCCGTCGTTGTCGAAGTCGAAGAAGCCCGCGGAAACGGACCAGCCTCCGCCAGCCAAGCCGGCTTTTGCGGTAACGTCAGTGAAGGTGCCATCGCCATTGTTGTGATAGAGAATATTTTTGCCGTAGCTGGTAACGAAAATATCCGGGTAGCCGTCATTGTCGTAGTCGCCGACGGCAACACCCATTCCGTAGTTGCCGTTTCCAGCGTTGGCGAGGCCGGCAGATTCAGTGACGTCCGTGAAGCTGCCGTCGCGATTTTGCCGGTATAGGCGATTCCAGTAGCGAGAATTATTTCGTTCGAAGTTTTCGGGGACGTGCAAGGCCTCGGTGATCCGGCCGCCATTCACCATAAAGATATCGAGCAGGCCATCGTTGTTATAGTCAAGCAGAGCGATACCGCCGGGCATGGTCTCGATCAGGAATTTTCGGGGCGTGGGCGAATTCTG
>DASXBH010000448.1:0-3769 GCA_036491775.1 Candidatus Acidiferrum sp. | reverse complement strand
ATTGGTGGTGGCGTTGTTTGGGATCGAGCCGAAGAAGAGAACGCTGGAGGAGATTGGGCCAGAGGAGATTGGGGTGGTGGTGCGGGAGAAGGCGTAAAGAAGGAGAATGCTTTAGAACAGAGGACGCAGAGGTCGGAGTGCAGAGGTCGCAGAGGTGCGGTCGATTGCGGCCGACGATCTGGGGCCGGCAGGATGCCCTCCTCAGCCAGGCGTGCGGGCGCTGCCAGGCGGGTTGTGAGGCTGGGAGTTTGCTTGGGGGTGGGTGGTAGCGGTGGAGGAAATAGACTTAGCGCGGAGGTAGGAAAAAGATGGCGGGCAGAGGACGCGGAGGGAACGTGATTAGGTGGTGGGGAGGTGGGAGCTGGTCAGGAGAGATTGGAAGGATGGGTCGGGACGGATGTGGCTGAACGCCGCGTCGCTTAGGATTTGGAGGAGGGCGGGATCGTGTTTGGCGCTAGCAATTTGGAGGAATTCGAGGGCTTGGGATTTGTCGTCGAGAAGAGCGCAAGTGCGGGCGAGTTCGTAGGGGGATCCTTTGCCTTCGGAGTAGAAACTTTTTTGGACTTTTAGCATGGCGAGGAGCATGCCGTGCTGGCCACCGTTAGCAAGACCAGATTCGCCGGCGTTGACGAGAGCCATGCGCTGATCGTCGTGCATAAGGGTGGCGGCCTTTTTTGATTCCAACACAAACATGCGCGAGTCGCCCTGGAGGAGATATATATCGGCAAGATATTTGTGAGGGGAGAGAAAATCGGGGTCAGAATTTTCGAGTTCGCGGAGGGCATGAATGCCTTCTTGCGTTTGGCCGGCGGTGTAGAGAATGAGACCGCGATCAGCGAGAACGGAAATGGATTGAGGATCGAGCTTGTGGGCGACGTCGATTTCGCGAAGAGATTCGGGGAGCCGTCCGAGACACATTAGGACGGTGGCGTACCAGTGGTGGGCGGGAACGGAGTTGGGATCAAGAGCGAGCGCGCGGCGAAATTCCTTTTCGGCGGTGGCGACGTCCCAATAGCCCCAAAAATCGACGAAAGCGAGCGAACTGTGGGCGGCCGAGAGTGAGTCGTCGAGAGCGATGGCGCGTTCGGCGGCACTCTTGGCGCGGGGATAGGATTCTTCGGCGGGCATGGATGAGTATTCGTGGAGCAGGTTGTAGCAGTTGGCAAGGCCGACGTAGGCTTGGGCGTAGTTTGGATCGCGGACGATGGCCTGGGTGAAAAAGTCGACGGCCTGATGCAGACTCTCGGGCGTCCGTTTGTGCCAGTAGTAGATCCCTTTCAGGTATAGATCCTGAGCTTGTGGATCGGCCTGGTGAGAGGCGGAATGCCGGGGTGTGTTCGAAGAAGTGAGGCGAGAGGGGCGGTAGCTTTTGAAAACGAGGGCTAAGCCGGTGACGGCTACTAGAATGGCGAGGAGCAAGAGGAATTGCATTCTGGAATTCGGTCGATGCGGAACGATCGCGGACGGTGGGGCGACTGCCGGTGATGTGCGTTTCGGGTCTTCGCCGGAAGATTGAACGGCGATGGACTCAGGGATGTTGGGAATGTCGGTGTCGGAGTCACCGGTCGGATCGTGCTTACTTTTTGCGCTTTGAAGCCACGCGGTGAGTTCACCGGTATAGGCGTAGACATTGGCGCGACCTTCGCCGGGTACGCGATGTACGGGCAAACCACGGGTATTTTCCCATCGTTTAACAGTGCGTTCATCGCGCCCGAAGAACGCACCGATCTCTTTCCAGGTATCGAGGCGCTTGCCGAGCGGAGAGCTGGGTCGATCACTGCTCATAACCTGAAATGTCCCGATCTGTCCTCAAGTAACTCTTGTACGTAAGTGAGCGAGCCACGGATTATAGCGCGGTCTTGCGGGATAGGTAGCGGGCAATTCGCCGGGGCGGCGGACGCTCGCTTCCCCCCGCGAGAAACGCAGCCCGGCCCATACCCCACACGACGAGGACAGACGATGATGCGAACGACAATGCGGATTGCGCTGTTTGCGCTGGCTGGGGTGGTCACTACCGTAACGGCTATGCGATGGAGCAATTTCCGGTCTCGCGAGGGACTCCCGGAGGGGCAGAAGATTGAGGCTCTGACGGATGCGGTAAATAACGGGCTGATTTCGCCGCAGGAGTACGAGGTGAAGGTCACGGAATTGGTGGGCGGATACGAGAAGGGCTCGAGGAGCACCATCGAGGAGAATCCGAGCGGATGGACGGCAGCGGATACAGGAAGGATTGCGGCGCTAGGCGATGCGCTGGCGAGCGGAGCGTTGACAAAGAAGGAGTTTGACGAGCAGGTGGCGGAATTTGCGCGGGCACGGCAGAAGAGGGTGCGGCACTAAAACCCAGAACAGAACTCAGCACGGGCACCGAGTGTCGGAGCACAGAGGTCACGGAAAATTTAGAGAGATGCGACGTTAGACGGTCCCGGGATCGATGGGTCCGAGGCGCTGGGAAGTTCGATTCCTTGGGGGCGGGGTGGTGAAGTACACTATTTGGCGTGATCATTAACTTTGCTCGGCGCGCTCATGACCACAACTGGGAGCTGGATCCCATCACCCGGTCCTTGCTGGATACGGACTTTTATAAGTTGTTGATGTTGCAGTTCATCTGGAAGCAATTCCCTACCACAACCGCTTCGTTCTCGCTATACAACCGGTCGACGGATGTTCGACTGGGGGACATCATTGATCCCAATGAGTTGCGCGAGCAGTTGGAACAGACGAAGAAGCTGCGATTCCACAAATCGGAACTTATCTGGCTGGCGGGCAACACGTTTTACGGGCGCCGGGGGATTTTCGAACCGGCGTTTCTGGAATGGCTGGAAGATGACTTCCGGCTTTCGGAGTACGAACTGTCGTCGCACGATGGGCAGATTTCCCTGTCGTTTCGCGGGCTGTGGACGCAGACCACGATGTGGGAGATTTACACGCTGTCGACGATCAGCGAATTGAAGACGCGAGCGAGCTTGAAGCGTCTGACAGAATTTGAACTGGATATTCTTTACGCGCGGGCCAAGACCAAGCTCTGGGAAAAGATGGAGCGGCTGCGCGGGGTGCCGGAGTTGCGAGTGAGCGATTTCGGGACGCGGCGGCGGCACAGTTTTTTGTGGCAGGAATATGTAGTAAAGGCAATGCGGGATGTTCTGGGGGAAAGCTTCAAGGGCACGTCGAATACGTATTTGGCGTACCAGCACGACTTGGAAGCGATCGGGACGAATGCGCATGAACTGCCGATGGCGCTAGCCGCAATGGCGAATAGCGATGAAGAGCGCAAATCCGCACAATACCGGCTGCTGGAGCTTTGGCAAAAAACATATCAGGGCGAATTGCAGATTTTGTTGCCGGACACATTTGGGTCGACGCAGTTTTTCCAGAATGCGCCGGACTGGGTGGCGGATTGGACCGGGCAGCGCGCGGACAGCAAGGATCCGTTTCTGGCGGGCGATGAATATATTTCGTTTCTAGAGCAGCGGGGACGCGATCCACGGCAGAAACTTTTTATCGCGTCGGATTCGTTGGATGTGGACACGATTCTGGGGCTGCACGCGCACTATGGCGGAACGATTCGAGATGGAGCGACTCCTGCGGATTTCCGGCAGGCTGGGGATTTCTTGAATCCACGTAAATGGATTCCGGAGCGGCGGATTCGCTTCAGCGCGGGCTGGGGTACGCTGCTGACGAACGATTTTCGGAATTGCAATCCGCATAGCAATGTGGATTTCGACCCGGTGAGCCTGGTGTGCAAACTGAACGATGCGAATGGGCGTCCTGC
>DASXBH010000447.1:0-2492 GCA_036491775.1 Candidatus Acidiferrum sp. | reverse complement strand
GGAAGAAGTTACCGACATGCAGCGCACCGTCAAGGGCGAAGTCATCAGCTCTACGTTCGACGAGCCTCCCCAGCGGCACATTCAAGTGGCGGAAATGGTGTTGGAAAAAGCCAAACGCCTGGTGGAACACAAACGCGACGTCGTGATTCTGCTGGACTCGGTGACGCGTCTGGCCCGCGCCTATAACGCCGTGACACCGCCTTCGGGTAAGGTGCTCTCTGGCGGTATCGACGCGAACGCCTTGCAGCGGCCGCGACGTTTCTTTGCCGCAGCGCGTCACGTCGAAGAAGGCGGCTCACTGACGATCATTGCTACGGCCTTGATCGATACCGGTAGCCGTATGGACGATGTCATCTTCGAAGAATTCAAAGGCACCGGTAACATGGAAATCAACCTGGACCGCCGGCTCTCGGACAAGCGTGTGTTCCCGGCTATCGATATTCAGCGCTCCGGCACTCGTAAAGACGAACTGTTGTTGCCACCAGATGAGCTGAGTCGCGTGTGGGTTCTGCGCAAGGTGTTGAGCCCGCTTTCGACCGTGGAAGCCATGGAATTGCTACTGAGCCGCTTGACGAAATCGAAGTCGAATACCGAATTCCTCAGCTCGATGTCCGCTCCTGCATGAGGAAGTTAGCTTAGTCGTTTCCAACCGATACGGCACCTCCCCTCCCCACGGGGCGCCATTAGCCTCGGGTACCGTGCAGTAAAGCGGCCAGGACACTCACAGCGAATCATTGGGTGGTGCTTGCTTGCACGAAAAATTCATCGCGCGACAACCGATTTTCGATAAGCGCTTACGCGTGTTCGCGTATGAATTGCTCTTTCGCGGCGGCCCGCAAAACGTGTTCTTGCCAAATCCTAACGCTGCATCCAGCGTAATCGCCGACTCCATCACACTATTCGACTTACAGATGTTGACCGGGAACGCACGCGCATTCGTCAACGTCGACGAACTGGCCTTGCGTCTAGGCGCGCCGCGATTGCTGCCGGCAGACCGCATTGTGGTGGAAATTCTTGAGACCGTGCGGCCCACTGAAGAAATCATCGCTATTTGCCGCGACCTGCGATCTGCAGGCTATCAATTGGCATTGGACGATTTTATCGATGCGCCGGGACTGGGGCCTCTCGTCGATCTCGTACAGTATCTCAAGGTCGATTTCCAGTTGCTTAAGCCCGAGGAGCGCGCCCGCGTGGCAAAGAAATACGCTCGAAACGGGATCTCGCTCCTGGCAGAAAAGGTCGAAACTCGCGAGGATTTTGCGGAAGCCCGGGGCTTGGGATTTTGCTACTTCCAGGGATATTTCTTCTGCAAGCCGTCAATGCTGGAGACTCGTCAGATCCCCGTAAACCAGATGGTGCAACTACAGTTGTTGAATGCCGTGGCTGCGCCAGAGATTGATTATGGAGTCGTCGAAGCGCTAATGAAGCAGGAGCCCTCACTGCTATACCGGCTGCTGCGTTACTTGAACTCGCCGGTGCTGGGTCTGCGCTCGGAAGTGCACAGCGTTCGGCAGGCGCTAACTTTGTTGGGCGAACAGGAATTTCGCCGATGGGTCTCAGTCTTCGCGATGATTGCCATGAGCCAGGGAAAACCGCCCGAATTAATACGGACCGCGCTTACCCGCGCCTATTTCTGCGAGGAGTTTTCCGACACCGCACAATTGCCAGACAGACGTTCCAGCTTGTTTTTGATGGGGCTTCTCTCCGTCGCGGATGCGTTACTGGATAAGCCGATGGAGCAAGTACTGGCCTCGCTGCCGGTAACGCAGGAAGTGAAGGCCGCGCTGTGTGGCGGCGAGAATCGGCTGCGCGAAGTCTACGAGGCGGTGCTGGTCTGGGAACGCGCGGAGTGGCCCTTGTTGCCGGCGGTCGCACAACGCCTTGGATGCGATGAGGAGAAGGTGCCCGAAGCATACAGGCTAGCTCTGCAAAAGGCTTCCGCTGTTGGAGTCTAGGCGGGAAGAGCATTTCACTCTTTCCATTGGTGAGCAAGGAAAACGATAAGGCGCGCGGTTTCTTCGGCGTCTATGGCGGTATTATCGACCAGCACCGCATCGGCTGCACGTACCAGCGGAGAGACTTTGCGCTCCCGATCGCGTTTGTCCCGTTCTCGTACCTCGGCAAGCACTTCTTCCAGGGTCAGCAATTCACCTTTTTCCTGATGTTCCATCCAACGGCGCTCCGCCCGGACGGCCGGCGAAGCTTCCAGAAATATCTTCAGCTCCGCCCTGGGAAAAACAACCGTCCCGATATCGCGGCCTTCCATCACCACAGCACCGCCCTGCCCTGCTCGTTGCTGTTCAGCCACGAGGACTTGGCGAACTCCAGCAATCGTTGCCAGTCGCGAGGCGGCTTGCGCGACTGCAGAGCTGCGGATTTCAAGGGTGACCTCTTGGCCATCGAGAAAAACGCGATTCTTGAGTCCCGCAGTCGACTGCTCGATAGTGGGCGCCTTCAGCTCGATGTGTGTTTCGCGAGTTAGGGCTTCGACC
>DASXBH010000446.1:0-8193 GCA_036491775.1 Candidatus Acidiferrum sp. | reverse complement strand
TCGTCATCTTCGTCATTTCGGCTCTGTTCGTCGGGTCGCTGAGCGCTGCCGAAAGGAGCGCTCTGGAATCGCTCCGGCGCGCGCGCGATGAACTGACGGAAAAATTGCAAGAGCTCCTGAGCACTAACGAGGCACTCCATACAGAGAGTCGTGAGCGCAAGTATGCGGAGGAATCCTTGCGGCGAAGCGAGGGCTATCTGGCGGACGCGCAGAGGCTCAGCCACACAGGCAGTTGGGCATCTGTCGTCGGCGAGATCAGGTACTTGTCGGAAGAATGCTACCGGGTGCTGGGATTTGATCCGAACGCCGGGCAACCGCTATTCGAAACGTTCTTTCAGCGCATCCATCCGGGTGACCAAGCCAAATTCAGGGAAGCGGTCGAGACAGCAGAGCGTAACAAAGCGGATTTCGAGTTGGAGTGTCGATTGGTTCATCCCAGCGGCGAGGTCAGAGACATCCACGTCATAGGCCATCCCGTTATCAGCCCATCCGGTGATCTCGTTGAATTCGTTGGTACTGTGATGGACGTGACCGATCGCAAGCGGGCTGAGAAAGAGCGCGAACGATTGCGTCAAGTCCAGGCGGATTTGGCACGCGTCAACCGGATGACCACCATGGGGGAGCTCACCGCCTCCCTGGCGCACGAAGTGAATCAACCGATCGCCGCTGCGGTTACGAGCGCAAATAGCTGTATCCGCTGGTTGGGCGCGGACGTCCCAAATCTTGAGAAGGCCCGCGCGGCGGCCGCGCGGATCGTGAATGACGGAACGAGGGCGGCGGAGATCATCAGCCGAATTCGCCTCCTATTCCAAAAAGGCACTCTGCAGTTGGAATTAGTCGATGTGAACGAAGTCATTAAAGAGATGATCTCCCTGCTGCGCGGCGAGGCAACACGGTTTGAGATCTCAGTCCACACGGAACTGGCGCCAGATCTTCCGCCGATCATGGGCGATCGCGTGCAATTGCAACAGGTGGTTATGAACCTCATGATTAACAGCATCGACGCCATGAAGACTTCAGACGGGACGCGAGAGCTCGCTATCAAGTCGCAGCGAGCGGAAACCGAGCATCTTGTGGTGTCGGTCAGCGATACTGGCGTGGGGCTGCCGCCGGGGCAAGCGGACCAGATCTTCAATGCCTTCTTCACCACGAAACCTCACGGCACCGGCATGGGACTGCGGATCTGCCGCTCCATCGTCGAGTCGCATGGGGGCCGCTTGTGGGCTGCCGAAAACTCTCCCCGAGGCGCAAGCTTTTACCTCACCCTGCCCGCCAAATTTGACGCGCGTCACGATAAATTTGAGGCACGTGCATGATGCCCGGCGACAATCGCATCGTGTTCATCATCGATGACGATGCCGCCGTGCGGGAGTCCATCCAAGACCTGCTGGAGGCCACCGGATTGCGTTCCGAGTCCTTCGGGACGGCCGAAGAGTTCTTACGGTGCAAGCGCCCCGATGGGCCCAGCTGCCTTGTCCTGGATGTGAACCTTCCCGGGGTCAACGGTCTGGACTTCCAGCGGCGGTTGGCTGATGCAGGTCTTCGAATTCCCATCATCTTCATTACCGGGCACGGTGACATTCCGATGACGGTAAAGGCCATGAAATCAGGTGCCGTAGAGTTCCTCACCAAGCCTTTCCAGGAGCGCGATCTGATGGATGCCGTCCGACAGGCGTTAGACCGCGACCGGGCGGTGCGCGAAGAGCAAGCTAATCTTGCCGAGTTGCGACAACGCTACGAAGCGCTGACCGCACGCGAGCGCGAAGTCATGAGCATGGTGGTTTTGGGCATGCTTAATAAGCAAATCGCCGCTGAGCTAGGCACCAGCGAAGTCACAGTCAAGATCCAACGTGGCCGCGCGATGAAGAAGATGAAAGCTGGGTCTGTGGCGGAACTGGTGAAAATGGCCGGGCTGTTGGACGTTCCGTCCGCCGAGAAATAATACCAACGTGTGATTGCGGCGCTTTTGCCGTAGTTCTAGATTTCAGCTATGAGCACTGATGGGAGGGGCAAATTGGTAGCAATCGTTGATGATGATGAGTCGATGCGCGCCGCGGTGCAGGACCTGCTGGAAGCAGTGGGGTTGTCGGCGCAAGGCTTTGCATCCGCGGAGGAATTCCTGAAGTCTGGCAAACAGCACGGCACTGCTTGTCTGATCGCGGATATTCGCATGCCGGGAATGTCTGGACTGGAACTGCAGGCCCAGCTGAACGCCGAACGATGCAGGATTCCCATCATTTTCATCACAGCACATGGCGACGAAAAAATGCGCTTGCAGGCACGGAGAGAAGGCGCAGTAGAGTTTCTATCTAAACCGTTCGACAACGAAGTCCTGCTCGATAATGTGCGAGCGGCGCTGGAGAATTAGTCGGGAAGCACGAGTGTGGGCCCACAAGGAGATCCTCTTTGGGAGCATTACAAACAGTCCGGTCGGATGATCAAGACCGTAACCCGCGCAGATTCGAGCAGATCATAGGCAAAAGTCCCGCGCTCGAAGCAGTACTCGAACAAGTCGGACGGGTGGCGCCCACGGATTCCACTGTCCTGATCGAAGGAGAAACAGGTACCGGCAAGGAACTCATCGCGCGCGCAGTCCACGACTTGAGTTCGCGTTTCGGGCGCCCTTTCATAAAGCTAAATTGCGCTGCCATTCCCTTCGATCTTCTGGAAAGTGAACTCTTTGGTCACGAAAAGGGGGCGTTTACAGGCGCTATTGCGCAGAAGGTCGGCCGTTTCGAACTGGCCGACAAGGGGACGCTGTTTCTGGACGAGATAGGAGATATTCCGCCTGGGTTGCAGCCCAAACTGCTGCGAGTCTTGCAGGAGCAGGAGTTTGAACGCTTGGGCGGCACTCGGACGCACCAAGTGGACGTTCGACTAGTGGCGGCGACCAACCGAAATCTGGAAGAGATGGTGAAGCGCAACGAATTCCGCAGCGACCTCTTTTACCGGCTGAATGTGTTTCCCATCCCGCTGCCTCCGCTGCGGGCGCGCCGCGAAGACATTCCGTCTTTGGTGGAGCATTTTGTGGAGGTGTATGCGCGGCGGATGGGTAAACAAATCGATCAGATTTCCCCGGAAACGATGTCTAAACTGACGTCCTACACCTGGCCGGGAAATATTCGAGAGTTGCAGAATTTCATCGAGCGCAGCGTAATCCTCAGCTCCGAAAACATCTTGCGATCTCCGCTGTCGTCCCTGAAGTCTGCCGCCACCACGCAGACACAGGTGCCAGTTACGCTGGAAGAGGCGGAGAGGGAGCACATAGTCAAGATTCTCGAGCAAACCCGATGGGTCGTCTCCGGTCCAAATGGGGCTGCGGCTCGTTTGGGAATCAAGAGATCGACCCTTTATTTCCGCATGCAAAAACTTGGGATTTCACGTTCAAACCGCGATTCTCTTCCCGTAACAGAGCTGCAAACCAAACAGTGATCGAAACCTCGAATTGACATTCGAACGCGGAGTCGGTCCGCTTACGACTTGTGTGGTGTTGGATAGCAAGCTATTCAACCTGCCATCATCAGGTAACCACGCTTTATCTGTCGACATAGAGACATACCGTCTAGCAGACTGGCATTCCACGCTGCGCGATATCGCCTGACGGATCCTTATTTTCCGTCACTTACAAGCGGAGATGTTTGGCAACCCTGTTGCCTATTCTCATTGCGTCGCGCGACACACGGATTCTTTCGCCGCGACAGAAAATGAGGAGAAATCACGATGTTCAATGAAACCAGCGGCAATTTTCATACAGGCCGCAAGGTGACGAGCCGGCAATACCTGCTGTCGTTGTTTTGCGCTTTATTATTTGCTTTGACGATTATTCCGAGCAAGGCACAGGCGCAGATCCTTAATGAATTCGAAGTGAAGGTTCCATTTCAGTTCCATGTGGGCAACACGAAACTTCCGGCGGGCCAGTACCTTATCCATGTGCTGGACGATTCCGACCTCTCAATTATGGAAATTACGAGTGCGGACGGGACTATTTCCGCTCTTTTCCAGGTACAGGAGGCGGAGGCAAAATCCACACCAGCCAAGAACGAATTGGTCTTCAACAAATACGGGAACCGCTACTTCCTCACCAAGTTGTTTGAGGAAGGCAGCGCTAGCGGCAGCCAAGTGATCGAGTCGGGTTACGAAAAGACGGTTAGCCACCAAACTGTGGAAGCTCAGGAACACGTGCCCGCACAGCGCCGGGCAAAACAGGGGAACTAGCGACTCGTGGAGTGGCAGTCGCTGACTACCAGCGGGCCACTCCGTCAGGTGAAGTAGTTTATGTCGAAATTTAGGAAAGGACGATTTATGAAAATTCAAAAAGTTGCATTTGCTTTGATTGGGGTGATTTTGCTCGCGGGCGTGGCGTCGGCACAGCAGGTAAAGACCGACTACGATCGCGGGACAAACTTCGCGCAGTACAAAACCTATTCGTGGGAACACGTAAAGACGAAAGATCAGTTGGATGTTGATCGCATCAAGACTGCTGTGAATGCCGTCTTGGCAACGAAAGGTTGGACCCAGGTGGAATCGGGCGGCGACGTATCAATCGTAGCGATCGAGATGACACAGAACCAGCAAACCTTGAACACCTTCTACGACGGATTTGGAGGAGGTTGGGGTTGGCGGCGTTTCGGTGGTGGCGGTTTTGGCGAGGCCACAACCACGACCGATACCTACAAGGTGGGCACGGTGATCATCGATCTCTTCGATACCAAGACCAAGCAACTGATTTGGCGAGGCAGTTCGAGCGACACACTCTCCAACAATTCCAGCAAAAACATTAAGAATCTGGATAAGGGCGTAGACAAAATGTTCAAACACTTCCCTCCAGACTCTTCGAAGAAGTAACGGTCGCGGCCATGATTCGCGACTTGTGCATCTGCGTTAGTCTCGCACTGGCCACGGCGTGCATTCCTTCGCGAGCAGGAACGGCCAGCCAGACTACAAAGGTTTGGACGAACGATGACCTCAAAAAACTTCACCACGCCGGGCTGATTTCGATCATTGGTCAAGCCGACGAGGAGAAGTCGATCTCAGAATCTGCTCCTCAGGCTGATGAGGTAACTCAAAAAACGGAATGGTACGCCGAGCAGGCGGCAAACCTGCGCGATGAACTCGAGTACAGGCGGGCTCAGCTTCATGAATACCAGGGGGCACTTGACGATGCGCGGAGCCTCAAGGAGACACCCGGCGGCATAGACCTGGTTGGCGAGGACTTCGCCATTTCTCCCGAAGCCGGCATTGAAATCCTGCAACAGCGTATTTCGAGGGCGCAACAGAGACTCGACGGCCTAGAAGACCTGGCCCGCCACAATGACATAGAACCAGGTGTATTGCGCGGAAAGTGAGTTCGCGAATCGTGCCGAATGAGCGAGCTTCGGAGGTGTCCGTGCCACGGATAGCAAGCGTTTTACGATTCGCCACTTTCGCCGCTGCGAGTATGGCAGTGGCAGCCTTCTCTATCTTCGGGTTCGGGAACAGGCCAGCGCGTGGAAATTCAAATCCGACTGAGCTTCACGCGAAAAATCATGTGCTTTCGCTCACTCTTCACGCGCGAATCGCGAGTAATGGAAAAAGTTCCTTCTATTTTAACGGCCAACCAAACGCTCCTACCTTGCGGGTGTCACCCGGCGACCAACTCAAGATCACTTATGTCAACGATCTTCCCGCCAAGCCACCGGAAAAGTGCCTGGCTGGTCCGTGCATGGATATGACGAATTTGCATTTTCATGGACTGACGGTTTCTCCCGATGCGCCGCAGGATGATGTTTTGACGATGCTAGCTATGCCAGGGAAAGCGCTCCACTATACGGTGCAGATCCCTAAAAACCATCCCCCGGGTTTGTATTGGTATCACACGCATCCGCACGGCGAGAGCTACAGGCAAGCGTTAGACGGTATGTCCGGGGCAATCGTGATCGAGGGAATAGAATCGTATTTTCCTGAGCTAGCCGGTCTACCAGAGCGTGTGTTGATAGTGCGCGGCCGTTCCATCCCGGATGACGGACAATCTGCCGATTTGAAGCAGCGGGTGGACCTAAGTTCGCAAGGTTGTGGCGGCGAGCACGAACCGCCAGAAGAGGTCATGACCGTAAACGGTTCGGTACGGCCGCAAATTGCAATCGCACCGGGCGAACGGCAGTTCTGGCGTATCGTGAACGCTTCGGCGGACCGCTACCTGGACTTGGAACTTGAGGGGCAAAGGTTTGAAATTGTGGCGATGGATGGAATGCCAATCGCGCGGTACGACCCTGATCATAGATCGCGTACCGTGGATCACCTTTTGCTACCTCCGGCGGGCCGGATGGAAGCCATTGTTAGCGGCCCACCAAGCGGTGCAGCTCGTCGTCTGATCTCGCGTTGTGTGGACACTGGGCCAGCCGGCGATCCGAATCCGGCAATGGTCTTGGCGGATATTGTGCCGCGCTCGACGGCAAATGCACCAGCCAAGGCTGCAAAGAGTTCGCTCAAGCCTGAATTCAATACGCTGGACCTTGCGGCTGAAGAAAAAGCGCCTCCTCGCTTCACCGTGATATTCACGGAAGACAAAAAGGGCTTTTATATAAATGAAAAATTGTTCACGCCTGACGCGGCGCCGATGGTGCGCACAAAAGTTGGCTCCTTCCAGCACTGGAGGGTCGTCAATGCTACCGGGGAATTGCATCCCATGCATATCCATCAAGTTCATTTCCTGGCGTACGCCGAAAACGATAAACCCATTGCGAATCCGGTGTGGCTGGACACGGTCAACGTCCCGTATGGTGGCACCGTCGATGTCATCATGGACTTCACCGACCCCATAATCAGGGGTATGTCCGTCTTTCACTGCCATCTCCTCAATCATGAAGACAAGGGGATGATGGCGAAGATTCTATTTGAATGATTGACCTGCTACATCCTGGCGTCCGGGAATCGCCACGGGCGGAGCTGCGCGATTTTCGCGAAAACGCTCTGTTCCGATCACTGCTGCGGAAGGATCTGGCTTCCAATCGGCAGACGTGGCTGCCCTTCGTCTTGGTCCTTTCGGCGATTGCCGCAGTCGCCTATGCAGACCATCGCGTGGTTGTGCCCTCGCTGATATACCTCTACATTCTGCCGCTTACCATAGGCGCGGTTTTTTTGCGTGACGAAATCAACTACGGCCTTATCGTGGCGTGTCTCTTATTCCACTATTTTGATTCACCGCGGCAGATCCCCTTGGGGCTACGCATCTTCCACGATCTCTCCGCACTAGTGTGTTTCACCTTTGTTGTTTATGTAATCCATCGTTATGTCGAGCAACAGGAATCGCTTCTCAAAACCGTGGAACACCAACGTGATGACCTGCTTAAGGATGTGGAGCTGGCCGGGGAAGTTCAACGACTGTTTCTGCCCTCGGGCAAGCCATCCATCGCCGGACTGGAAATAGCCGGGATGATGCACCCCGCGCGAGGAGTGGGAGGTGATTACTACGATTATTTTCCCACCGGCTCGCATACCACTCAGATCGTCGTTGCCGACGTATCCGGAAAAGGCGTTCCCGCTGCGCTTTTGATGTCCGCAACGGCGGCAGCCCTCCGGCTTGGGGCCAATGGTGATCGGGATATGTTGGGACAAGTAGCTAGGTTGAACACCGAAATCGCCGCGGTCTCCGATCCCGAGCGATACGTAACGTTATTGGTCGCCGAAATCGACACGCATGAGCGAGTCATCCGGTACGTGAACTGCGGTCACAATCCCGCTCTTCTGTTTCGAGCAAAGACGGGTGTGCTGACGCGGTTGAGTGCGTCTTGTCTTCCCATCGGATTATCTACACAAGAAATCTGTGAGCTGACCGCTGAGGAAGACCTCACGTCCGGTGATGTCTTGGTTTTGTATACCGATGGCGTCACGGAGGCCGAGAACCGGCTTGGTGAAGAATTCGGGATGGAGCGTCTTTCCGAGATAGTGCAGCTCGGCTCTTCGCTCTCGGCCGAGAACCTTATGACCAAGATTTATAATGCTGCGGCAGATTTTTGCGGCGATAACCTCAACGATGATGTAACCATTCTCGTCGTCAAATGCGATTTCGACGGCTCCTCAATCGTAAATTCGTATGACTCTGCGCAAGTCGTCGCGCTTTGAGTCGCTCCCACCCTGACTGTCAGAGCTGTCGGAGTGTTGACAATCATCCAATACGCTGGACTCCTGGCTCTCCGCTCCTTGCTCCTCATTTTC
>DASXBH010000445.1:0-25600 GCA_036491775.1 Candidatus Acidiferrum sp. | reverse complement strand
CACATGGCGTAAACGAGATTGCAAGCGTCTTCGGCATGAAGCTTCAGGCCGAACTGACGGCGAAGTTCGCCGGAACCGAGTCGCGCTTCATTCCCAGTAGAGCCGAGATAAGTGAAGCGAGCTTCCACATCTTGAGAAGTGGATTGGTTGAGATAGGCGCGCATTTTTGGAACGCGAACTGACAAACGACCGCCGGGAAGTTCTTCGACGGAACCTTCGGAGATGCAGAGATCGGAGCGAGAGATGAGAGAGAGTTTTGCATTTGGAGATCTAGAGCCGTACGCGGCAGAAACAACAGTGAGAGAGATGGCGAGGAAGAGCGGGGACGGAGTGCGCATACGTTGCTCCCGGAGATGGGATGTGGAGAGCCTAGCACGATATAAGGATGCAGGAAGGAACGCTGGCGTGATCAGGGTTGGGGCTGCGGTGGCGTTTGTGGCGGCGGTTGCGGGGGAACTCCGGGTTGATTCTGCGGATTGGGGAGCTCTGGGGCCGGCTGCTGCGGGGCATTTGGCTCGGGCGCCGGTGCCGGTGCGGGTTGCTGTGGCGGCTGTTCGGGAGTTTGGGTAGGAGCAGGTTGCTGATTCTCGGGTTGGTTCGGTTCGACCGTGGGCGGAGGCGCTAACGGACTGCCGGTGCCGACGGAACTGCGACCGGTGGCGTCGCCGCGCCCGGCATAAATGTTGTGCGGTTCGTGGAGGGGAAGGCGAACTTTACGAGGTGTGACGAGGATGAGGAATTCAGAGTCGCTGGTGGAATTACTGCGAGAACCAAAGGCGTAGCCGGCGCCGGGAAGTTCCGCTAAACCGGGAATGCCGGTAATGGTTTTGGTTTCCTGTTGATCGAGGAGGCCGCCGATGAGCGAAGTTTCATTTTCTTTGAGGCGCACGGATTGAGTGAGGGTGCGATTGGTGATGACCGGAATGCCGTTCACGTTAGTGCCGGCGAGCGCTTTAATTTCGAATTCAAGTTGCAGAGTGACTTCGTTGTTGGCATGAAGATTAGGAGTGGCTTTCACCTTGATGCCAATGTCTTCGTATTGCGAACCGGGATAGGGTTGCTGGGTGACGGCGCCAGAGCCAGCGATGAAGGTGGCGGGATTTTCGATCAAAGTGACTTGTACGGGGACATTTACGGTGTTGTTGTTGTTGGCGACGACGATATCGAGGCTAGAGGCGAAGGTGAAACTTCCGGAGAGGATGGCGCCGGGATTGGAGCCTGCGGCCGTTTCGAGTGCGACGCCGAAGCCGTGGCCGGTGCCCAAATCGGCAAAAATCGTGACGGTGCCGGCGCCAGTGTTGGTGACGGCGATGCCGCTGAGAGTGCCGAAACTGCCGATGATTACGCCGGAAGGTTTGGTGTTGGTGGCGAGGGGGGACTGCGGGGAAGCGACGAAAGTGCCGTCACCGTTGCCGAAGTAGAGAGAAAGGGTGTTGTCGTTCTGATTGACGACGGCGAGTGCGGGGCCGGTGCTGCCGATGAGTGAGCCGGAAGTGATGGCCACCGGGAATTTGCCGACCGGAATCGGAGAATTCGGAAATTGTTGGAAGGTACCGTCGCCATTGCCCTCGAGGATGGTGACATTGCTGGTGGTCTGATTGAGGATAGCGAGGTCTGATTTTCCGTCGCCGTTGAAGTCGGCAACGGTAACTCCGTAAGGGCCGGCAGCGGTGGAGGGAAGGGGAAAAGGCGAGCCGAAGACCGGGGTAAAGGTGCCGTCGCCATTGCCGTTGTAGACGGAGTAGGTGTTGTCAGCAAAATTGGTGACGACGAAGCCGATGTTGGAATTGTTGTTGGTGTTGAACGTGCCGGTGGCGATAGCGCTGGGCTGCTTGCCAACGGTGATCGGAGTTTTGGGCGGGAGGATGAAGGTGCCGTTGGCGGCGGAAGTTTGCAGATAGACGGTGACCGTGTCTGCTTCGGGATCAACGACGAGCAGATCGGGGAGATTGTCGCCGCCGGCGATGGGATTGTTGACGGTGGAGAGCGGATTGAGACTAGCGGTGGCGAGTGACGCTGGAATGGCCGGGGTCGCGGTGCGGGCCGGGCCGAGCGAAACGGGAGAGCCAGTGGCCTGGGCGAATTGCGGCGTAACGCCGTTACCTTGATTCAAGAGGATGGTGAGGGTGTTATCCAGTTCGTTGAGGACGGCAAGATCTTGCGAGCCGATGCCGCGAAAATCCGCAGTGGCGAGGGCGACGGGGCCGGCGCCGACGTTGAATTGCTGGGTGGATATGGTAGTGGAGGTGCCACCGATGGCGGCGGTTTGGCTGGAAGTACCGAGGCTGGCGGACAAGAGCGAGAGGGTGATGGGGTAGCGTTCGCCGACGAAGAAGGTGGCAGGTTTGTTGTCTTGCGCGCGCAAAAGAACCTGTCGACCGCTGTGCACCAGGTTGAGGGCATCGGCAAAATGGGCAGTGAACGTGGGAAGACCGAGCAAGAAAGTGCTCTTTCCGCCGCCGATCAGAGCCACGGCCGGAAGACCGGTGAGCGCAGATGTGCCGAATACCGATGCAAGAAGAGTAAGCACAGAACTGATGTCAGTGGCGGATCTCAGTTGATTCACGAGACTTGAAGTCAAAGTGTAGAGCTGGAGGCGGGCAGGAGGGGTGATACCGAGATTGCGCGCGGTGGTGCGGTCAACTTCGAGCAAATCGATTTCGAGCAGGACTTCGCCGCGAGCTTGTTCCAATTCGTTGAGGATGGCGCCAGCAAGGTGAACGTGCTCGACGGAATCGCGAACGGTGAGGGTGTGATTGGCAATGGATTGCTGGATGTGTTGCGCGCCGGTTAATTCGCGAATGACGCGGACGAGTTCGGTGATGTCGGCGGAATCGACGGAGGAGGGAAGGACAAAGGTTTCTTCCATCTGGGGATCGTAAGCTTTGCGTTTATCCGCGGTGTCGGAAGCGACAAAGATCAGCGTGGGAGAGAGAGCGCGCCAGAAGGTGCCGGTGGCCTCGGAGAGAACTTTCATGGCGGTAGCGAAGTCGGCGCTGTCGAGGCGCAAGCGCACGTTGCGGGTGGGCAGGTCGGGATCGAAGGAAGCTTTGAGTCCGTAGGAGGCCGCAACTTGTTCGTAGGCGCCGCGCACATCGGTGCGGAGATTGAAGTCCTTGGTGATTTTTTGTGGTTCGGCGGTTACCAGGCCTTCAGGCGGAAGATCGGGAAGTGATTCGCTTTTGCGTTGATTGAAGTTGGCGAGCTGCTGCATGCGTTGCAAGATCAAGGCGTTGTCTGGATCGATGCGCAGGGCGTTGGCGAGTTGGACGGTAGCGTCCATGAAATTGCCCTCGGCGGCGAAACCTTCGGCGGCCTTGACGTAGTCCTGAAGGAGTTTGGAGCGCAGCGTGGAGGCTTTGTTAACGATGGTGACGTCAAAGGGGGCGAAAGCAGCGGCTTGTTCGTAGGCTTTCAGGGCATGCTCAAGATCGCCGGCTTGTTCCATTTTTTCGCCTGCTTCGACGAGGTGTTTGGCCTGCTTGGGATCGGGCTTGATCAGGTCTTGTTTGTCGACAGGAGCTTGCTGGGAATTTTTGGGATCCTGAGCGGGCAAGGGAGGGCAGGCCAGCAGGGAGCAAAGAGCGAAGGAAAGAGCTGGGCGGAAGATACGGAGCATGTAGGTAGATAGACGCAAGAGACTATTCTACCGTGAGGAAACAGTGTGACGAGTGAACTTGACGAGGAAAAGGGCGGAGACTAGACTGGTACTGTTGTTGCAAATGATTATCAACTGGAGTTAACGTGCTTTCTGCCTTCCTTATCGCGCTACGCGAGGGTGTCGAAGCCTCCCTGGTTGTCGGCATTATTTTGGTGTACCTGTCGCGGACCGGGCGCAGCCATTTGGCGAAATTCGTGTGGGGAGGAGTGGCGGCGGCGGTAGGGCTAAGCCTTGCGGCTGCCATAGCTTTGGAGCGATTCCAGATCAGCGAAGATGGATTTGAAGGATTGCTGCTGCTGATTGCGGCGTTTTTTGTGGTGACAATGATCATCTGGATGAACCGGATCGCGCGGCATCTGAAGAAGGAAATTGAGTCGAAGGTGGACAAATTTGCTGAGCGCGCGGGTTCGGCGGCGGGTTGGGGACTTGGGCTATTCGTTTTTCTGATGGTGGTGCGGGAGGGCGCGGAGCTGGCGCTGATTTTACGCGCGGTGGAAGTTTCGACGGAAGGCTTGCAGACATGGATCGGCACGGGGGTTGGAATAGCGGCGGCAGTGGCGGTGGGCGTGTTCTTCTTCAAAGGAACGCTGAAGATTCCGTTGCAGCGATTTTTTAAAGTAACGAGCGGGATTCTCATCTTGGTTGCGATTCAGCTGGCAGTGACGGGGTTGCACGAGCTGAGCGAAGCGCAGTGGATTCCTTCGAGTAGAGCCGAAATGGCGCTGCTGGGTCCAGTAGTGCGCAACGATTTATTTTTCTTCATATTTGTGTTTGGCGCGGCGGCGCTGATGATTTTGAAGGAATGGCAATCGGCGACGCATTCGAAGGCCGTGGGGGCGGTAACGAATCCCGCGGAGCGGCGGCTGCTGGAATCGCAGAATCGGAAGCAGCGGCTGTGGATGATTGCAGCGGCGGTGATGAGTTTGTCGGTGGTGCTGGTGCTGACGGCGGATTTTATTTACGCGAAGGTGAATGCGGCGCCGGTGCAGGCGCAACCGGTGGAGGCAGTGAACGGAATTGTACGGGTGCCGGTGGCGCAAGTGCAGGACGGGAATCTGCACTTGTTCACATTGAGTGCGAACGGGCATGCGATTCGCTTCATGGTGATCAAGAAGCCGAACGGCTATGGCACGGCGCTGGATGCGTGCCTGATTTGCGGGGCGGATGGATACCGGCAAGATGGACAGAACGTGATTTGCCGGCATTGCGCTTCGGCGATTTACATTCCATCGATTGGGCAGAAGGGTGGATGCAATCCAATTGGATTTACGTCGCAGGTGGACGGGAACGATGTGGTGATTGATGTATCTTCGGTGACGAAAGCGGCGGAGGAAATTCCGCGATAGGAGAGCTTCAGAGTTTCTGCGAATTTCTGAACATCGGAAATGTTCCTGCGACTAGTAGCTGATTCCTTCACCAGACGTCCGAAAAGAAAAATGCTGACGATGGCGGCCCTGGCATTGGGGATGGCTGTGGCCACCGCCGCGCTGAGTGTGTCGCTGGACGTGGGGGACCGGCTGGCGCAGGAATTCAGGAGCCTGGGCGCGAATTTGCTGGTGACACCGGAGGCGGATTCGTTGCCGCTGGAAATTGGGGGAGTGGACTACCGTCCGGCGAATGCTGGTGCGTATTTGCCGGTTGAGGATTTGGGAAAGCTGAAGACGATTTTCTGGCGATTCAACATAATGGCGTTCGCGCCGATTTTGGAGGCGAAGGTTAAGGCGTCGCCACTGGCAGTGGACAATGTTCCGGATACGCGAGGATGGCCGGAGATTCCGGTGATCGGGACATGGGTGAACCATCAGGTGAAGATTCCTGATGGGACGATGTACACGACGGGAATCGAGAAGACGAATCCGTGGTGGCAGTTGAAAGAAGGGCGATGGTTTGAGGAAGGCAAGAACGAGTGCGTGGTGGGGAAGAATCTCGCGAGGAAACGGGGATCAGGCGGGCCAACGGAACCACCGGGCGGGAGCACGTTTGGGTCCGGCCAGCGCAGTGAGCTTGGGCCGGGAAGTGAACTCTACACGTACACGGGAAGCGCTAATCGAGCGCCTGGACCGGCGCTGCAGGTGGTTGGCGTAGTGGATACGGGGGGGCCGGAAGACGACGCGATTATCGTGCCACTGGAACTGGCGCAAAAGTTGGCGGAGAAGCCTGGGGTGTACCGTCGGCTGTATGTGAGCGCGTTGACAAAGCCGGAAGATGCGTTTGCGCGAAAAGATCCGAAGACAATGACGCCGGCGGAGTTTGATACGTGGTATTGCACGCCGTACATCAGCGCGATTGCGTTGCAGATCAGCCAGGAGCTGAAGGGGACGGATGTACGGGTGATCCGGCGAGTTGCCGAGGGCGAAGGGAATGTTTTGACGCGAGTGCGGACGCTGCTGTGGCTGGTGACGTTTGCGGCGTTGCTGGCAGCGGCGCTGGCTGTGGGCGCATCGGCAGCTGCTTCGGTGATTGAGAGGCGGACGGAAATTGGATTGATGAAGGCGTTGGGCGCGGGATCGGGATTGGTGGCGGTGCTGCTGGCCGCGGAACAGTTATTGTTGGCGTTTGTAGGCGGCGGAATCGGGTATTGCGTGGGAATTGTGCTGGCGCGATTGTTGGGAGAAAGAATTTTCGGATTCGCGCCGGAGCCGAAAATGTTTGTGCTGTTTGTGATTTTGTCGCTGGCGGCGCTGATTACCTTGCTGGGTAGCGCGTTTCCGCTGCGACGAGCGTCGCGCTATGAGCCTGCGCCGATATTGCGGGGCGAGTGATGAGTGATTCCCCGATGTTCTGGCGAATCGTGCGGCGGCTGCTGACTTCGAACTATTCGCGATTATTTGTGATTCTACTGGCGCTGGGCGCGGGCGCGGCGATTACTTCGGCACTGTTAAATCTGCAAATTGATGCGAAGCGGCGACTGACGACAGAGTTTCGCTCGCTGGGCGCGAACGTGATTATTGCACCGCGATCGGCGGGAAATGGCGGGGGAGCAAGTTCATCGAGCGCGGATGAGACGGATGCGCGGCAGAGGACGCTGGATGAAGCGGTGCTCGCGCAAGTGCCGACGGAATATGAGGGGAAACACGTGCCGGCGGTGGCGTTCCTTTATGTGATTGGAGAAGTTGCGAAGGCGGGGACACCTCATTATGAGCCGGCAGTGATTGCGGGGACGCAGGGACAGGGGTTGACGGAAATTCGACCGGGGAAGCGCACCGGGTATTCGGCGGAACTGGCTAGTGATCCTGCAGGGTGTGAAGTGGGTGTTAAGGCTGCTGGGCAATTTAAGGTGGCGGCGGGCGACGGGTTGCTATTGCGCAATCAGGGGCGACAGGCGTCTTGCAAGATTTTTGCGGTGATTGCGACGGGGGGCGCGGAGGATACGCAGATTTTTACGAAGTTGGAAACCGCGCAAAAGTTGGCGGAACTGCCGGGGCGGATCAGCCTGGTGCAGATGAGCGTGACGGGAACGCCGGAAGCGGTGAAGCAGTTCATTGGGGATATTGGGCGAAAAATTCCAGGTGCGGATGTACACGGCATCAAGCAGCTAGCGGAGGCGGAAGGGAAACTTTACAACCGGATCAGCGGGCTGCTATCGGCGACGGTGGTGCTGGTGCTGATATTGACGTCGCTGTGCGTGATGGCGGGAATGAGCAACGTGGCCATCGAGCGGAAGAATGATGTGGGGTTGATGAAGGCGATTGGCGGATCGATCCGGCGGGTGGTGCGGCTATTTCTGGCGGAAGCGATTTTGATGGGAATCGCGGGCGGAGTGGTGGGATCGGCGGTGGGGTTGCTGGTGTCGATCTGGTTGGGCAAGGCAGTGTTTGGAGTCGCAGCTCAGCCGCGGTGGATTGTGTATCCTATTTCCGTGATTATTACGGTGATTGTTTCGATAGCCAGCGCGTTTCCGCTGCGACGATTGGCGAGTATCAGTCCCGCGTCAGTCTTCCGAGGTGAAGCGTGAGCGCGTATCAAGTGAGCATCGACGGGCTGGTGAAGGAATATGGCACGCTGCGCGCGCTGGATGGAATATCGCTGAACATTGCGGCGGGTGAGTGGGTGGCGCTGATGGGGCCATCGGGCTCGGGGAAAACGACGCTGATTAATATTCTGGGTGGACTGGACAAATTGTCTGGCGGGCACGTGGTGGTGGATGGAGTGGACCTGGCGAATCTGAGCGAAAGCGAAATGGTGCGGTATCGTGCGGAGAAGATTGGATTCGTGTTCCAGCAGTTTCACCTGGTGCCATATTTGAGCGCGCTGGAAAACGTGATGCTGGCCCAATATTTCCATAGCGTGACGGATGAGTCGGAAGCCGCCGAAGCATTGAAGCGGGTGGGACTGGGACACCGGATGACGCATTTGCCGTCGCAACTTTCGGGAGGCGAGCAGCAACGAGTGGCGATTGCGCGGGCGCTGATCAATCAACCGAAGTTGATCCTTGCGGACGAGCCAACGGGAAATCTGGACGAAGCGAACGAAGAAATTGTGATTGGATTGTTTCGCGAGTTGCACAGCGCGGGGCACACGATTTTGATGGTAACGCACGATCCGGACATTGCGCAGCAGGCGGACCGGCGGATTGAGTTGGTGCACGGGCATCTGGCGGTGGACCAGCACATCTCGATGGACGATGGAATTCACTTCGACCATTTGCTGGAGCAGATTTGGGTTTGCGCGGAAGAAGGCAATCAGGCGGACGTGGAGCACATTCGCACGCCGGGCGGCGTAGATCCGGTGCGCACGCTGGCGCGAATGGAAGACTTGCGATTGGTGCAGGTGAAAGAGAGCCAGGTGCGATTGACGGAGAAAGGTCAGAATCGCGCGCGGGATGTGGTGCGGAGGCACCGGCTGGCGGAGCGACTGTTTAAGGATACATTTCGTATCGACGATCACGAGGCGCATACCCAGGCCTGCAAGTTTGAGCACATCATCAGCCCGGAACTGGACCAGCGTATTTGCACATTTCTGGGGCACCCAACGACTTGTCCGCATGGCAACCCGATTCCGCCGGGAGATTGCTGTGACGGGCGTAAAAAGTCCTGACTGAAATTCACCGCGCCAAAGCGATTCGAAGTTGAAGCGCGGCCATTTGTGGGATGAGGCGCGAACTAAGCGATAATTAGATATGCCAACACCGATGGATCAACGGAAAAAGCCGACCGGCGTTAAAGTGCACGTGAAGACGGGAGCGGGCGTGGACATTACGTGGGCGGACGGACATTCGAGTCATTTCGATTTTCCCTATTTGCGGGACAATTGCCCGTGCGCGACGTGTAACGACGAACGAGCGAAAAAGGAAAGCTTCGCCAACGTGAACCCGGTACCTTCGGCGGTTCTGCCGATGTACAAGCCGAAGGCGCGGGCGCAATCGGCAACGCAGGTGGGGAACTACGCGATACAGATAAATTTCAGCGACGGGCATTCGACGGGGATTTATAGTTACGACTTGCTGCGGACGCTGTGTCCTTGCGAAGAGTGCGCGCGGGCGTTTCGCGGGAAATCCGCGTAATGCCGCAACAAAAACGTTTTGTTTGGGGGGCATAACTGGACTTGCCTGACGAAACGTGGGAGCATTAATTCCTGCAGGTCAATTTACCTCTAAATGAGCAGCACTACCAATAGCCCGGCTGCCCAAAGCAGTTCTGGGACAGGCGTCCCGCGTGTATTAGTCGCGACAACCGCTCTGCTGAGTTTCATCTCGTTCTGGCGCGCTGCGGCCATCGTGCTGAACGATTTGGCGTCGTCTGCGTATTATGCGGGCGGTGAAGCGGAAGCGTACATAGGGAAAGCAGCGCCGTGGTTCATTCTCGGCGTGATGCTGTTTTCGTACGCGGTGCGGGCGATTTACGTGGAAAGCTGCAGCATGTTCGTGCGCGGCGGCGTATATCGGGTGGTCAAAGAGGCAATGGGCGGAACGCTGGCGAAGTTCAGCGTATCGGCACTGATGTTCGACTACATATTGACGGGGCCGATCAGCGGTGTGTCAGCGGGGCAATACATTGTTGGGCTGATCAACGAGACTTCGGACTACATTCATCTGGGGCTGCACGTTTCGCCGGATTTTGGGGCAGCGTTTTTCGCGATTCTCTGCACGTTGTATTTCTGGTGGTACAACATCAAAGGAGTCCACGAATCCAGCCAGAAGGCGATGCGGATTATGCAGATCACTACCGTGATGGTGGTGATCCTGATTGCCTGGTGCGTGTACACGGCACTACTGCGGCATCCCAGCCTTCCACCGTTCCCAAATGCACACACCATGCGGCTCGAGAAGAACGCAATGGGTTGGTTATACGGAATTCATTTCGGGCGCTTCATTACGGTGATTGCGGTGCTGGTTGGGCTGGGGCATTCGGTACTGGCCATGAGCGGCGAAGAGTCGCTGGCGCAGGTCTATCGAGAGATCGAGCATCCCAAGCTGCCTAACCTGAAGAAGACCGGGCTGGTAATTTTCATCTACAGCCTGGTGTTTACATCGCTGGTTTCGTTTTTCGCGGTGATGCTGATTCCCGATGCGCAACGGCAGAATTTCCTAGAAAACCTGATTGGCGGACTGGCGATGAACCTGGAGGGGCCGTTCATTTTGCGGCTGATCTTCCATGGGTTCGTGGTGGTGGTGGGCACGCTGATTCTGGCAGGCGCGGTGAACACGGCGATTGTGGGCTCGAATGGGGTGCTGAATCGAGTGTCGGAGGATGGCGTGCTGGCCGACTGGTTCCGGCAGCCACACCGGCGCTTCGGCACCTCGTACCGGCTAATCAATATTATTGCGGGATTGCAGATTCTGACGATCATCATCAGCCGTGGCGACGTAACTTTTCTGGCGAACCTGTACGCGTTCGGGGTGATCTGGAGCTTCGCCATGAAGGGCATGGCGGTGCTGGTGTTGCGCTACACGCATCCTGGCGATCGCGAATACCGGGTGCCGCTGAACTTCCACGTTTTTGGTGTGGAGATTCCGCTGGGGCTGGCGCTGATTACGCTGATGCTGTTGAGCCTGGCCATCGTGAACCTGTTCACCAAACCGGATGCGACGATTGCGGGCGTGACCTTTTCGATATTCCTGTTCGTAGTGTTCACGATTTCAGAGCGGTTCACGCGGCGTTCGCGCGGGACGGCGCATCACGTGGAGATGGATCAGTTCCATCTGGCGACGGAAGGGGAATTGACGCCGGAAGCGCTGGGAGTGCGGCCGGGAAACATTCTGGTGCCGGTGAGCAATGTGCACGCGCTGTATCACCTGGGGAACGTGCTGGATCGCGTGAAACCGGGGCGACGAGACGTGGTGGTGCTGCACGTTCGGTTGCTGCGACGATCGGCGTCGGGTGAGTACGATTTGGAAGCGGAACAGTTGTTTGGGAGCATCGAACAGCAGTTGTTTTCGCAGGCGTTGTCGATTGCGGAGAAGCGCGGGAAAACGATCCGGCTGGCAGTGGTGGCGGCGAACCAATTGTGGGACGGTATTTTGCGCGCGGCGGCATCGCTGCAATCGAGCACGATTGTGCTGGGACATTCGCCAAAGGAATCCACTGAGGATCAGGCGAAGAACTTTGGCGATTCGTGGGAGAAGCTGGGCGATCCGAAACCACAATTCAACCTGGAAATTCACCTGCCAAATGGCGACAAAGTCTATAAGGTGCTTGGGCCGCATGCACCGAACCTGACGGCCAACGAAGTGAATCTGTTGCACCGGTTGTGGCTGAGATTCAGCGAGGCGACAGCGCCGCTGGAGATGCACCACCACGACGTGGTGCACTTTGCCTTGGAAGAAGTGCAAAAGGAATTGGAAGACGGCCAGGAAGACGCGGTGGTGGCGCGGCTGCGCGCACACCTGGAAGCGAATACGCGGAAGAAGCCTACGCAAAACTAAAGCGGACGCTTTCGCGCCCGTTCTTTATCCAAATCAAAATTGCGTTTTAAGACCGGTACCTGTTCGGCGATTAGACCGCGCTGGTGCAGTGACCGCACTTCCTGGCCGTAACTGGAATGGGCATGGCGCACTGCGGGCAATCTCTGGTAGTGGCCGGGGGCGGCGCGGGTTTGGGCATAAAGCGATTCACGGCGCGTACCACGAGGAAAATGGCGAAAGCGATGATCAGGAAATTGATGATGTTGTTGATGAAGTTTCCATAATTCAGCGTGGCAGCGCCAGCGGCCTTGGCAGCGGCCAGCGAATCGTAGTGAGTACCGCTTAGATTAATGAACAGATCCGAAAAGTTCACGTTGCCGATGAGTTTTCCCAGAGGGGGCATAAGAATGTCGTCGACGAACGAAGCCACGACCTTGCCGAACGCCGCGCCGATGATCACACCGACGGCCAGGTCCAGAACGTTGCCACGCATGGCAAATTCTTTGAATTCCTTCAGCACAAAATTCTCCTTGAAGTGACGTGTAGGGCGGTACGTGTCTTCTCTGGGCCGCGGCAGCGCGCCTGAGAGGGCCGTCAACGTTGGGGCATTATATACGAAGGGCTATTGCTGTTGGCGCAAAATCAGGGCGACGGCGATGATGCCGCGGAGGATGAGAACGAAGCCTGCGGCGGCGAGGAAATAGACGACCAAGAGGAAGGAAACGCGGGTAATGATGAGCATGATGGCGCCAAGAAGAAAGAGAGAGGCGCCGCGGTTCCACTTTTCCCAGCGAGTGCGCCAATCACCAGACCGGACGACGGCGAGGACGCCCCAGAGCATGAGCGCGGTGCTAACCAGTAGCCAGCCGGTGCTGCGACGATCGAAGAAAATACGGCCAGTGAGACCGAGCCACACGACCAGCGCGCCCAGCAAGACGAAGATGAATTCGACGAGCAATTGTGTCAGGCGCGCCGGCGAGAGCATGGTAGTTGGAGGTTAGGAGACGCGTTCGATGCGAACTTTCTGCAGGGAAATGGGTGTGCGCGGGCGATCCATGGAATCGCGGGGCGCATTGGAGATTTTGTCGGCGACATCCTGGCCTTCGACCACTTCGCCGAAGATGGTGTGACGATTATCGAGCCACGGCGTGGGAGCTACCGTGATGAAAAACTGGCTGCCGTTGGTATTGGGGCCGGAATTGGCCATGGAGAGTTTGCCAGCTTTGGAATGTTTCAGGGAGGAATGAAATTCGTCGGGGAAAGTGTAACCGGGGCCGCCACGTCCATCGCCACGCGGGCATCCACCCTGAATCATGAATTGGGGGATGACGCGGTGGAAGGTGAGGCCATCGTAAAAATTGCGCTTTTCTTTTTTGCCGTTGGATTCGTTGGTGAATTCTTTGCTGCCTTCAGCGAGACCAATGAAATTCTCAACGGTTTTGGGTGCTTCCTTTTCGAGGAGGCGAATGACGATATTGCCCTGCGATGTTTCAAATATGGCGTACGTCCCTGCGGGTCTTGCCATGGAATCTCCTTTGCTGGATCACTGGGAATGTTACCGTTGTTTTTGAAGGCAAAGCAAACGAGGGCGGCTACCAGCCTTTTTGGGCGCGAAGTTCGGTGATGTGGGCGGTGTGATGATTGCCGTGCCATGCGTAGAGGAAGAGCATCCAGTCGAGGGTGCGGACACCGTGATCGGGATGGCGGAAAGTGCGGGCGAATTCATCTGGAGTGACGGCCCGGAGAAGGCGAACCCAGCGCTCGTGAAGCGAGTCGAGCAAATTGAGGGAGAGTTCGGGCGGAGCGTTTTGGGCGTCTTCGAGTTTGGCCCAGGCGGCTTCGTCGTATGGCTTGATGGTGGGCTCGACCTCGGTGAGAGCAAAGCGCCAGCGGATGTAGGCATTCATGTGACTATCCGCGACGTGATGGGCCACTTGGCGAACGGTCCAACCGCCTTCGCGGTAGGGAGTGTCGATTTGCGTGTTGCTGAGGCCGGAGATAGCAGCGCGGAGTCTGGTGGGCGCAGCGGCGATTTCGGCGATAGCGGTCTCGCGCATCGTGGAAGTGACATCTTTTGGTGCGTGATAATTACCGATGGGATAGCGTGGGTCCATTAGGCGGAGCGCTCCTAAGTGAAAATCGTATCGCCTTAATTTAGACGGATATAGGGGAAAGGTCCATGGCAAGTGGAGAATGGGGCTCACGAGAGCTCCTGGGGCGTGAGAAGGAATTGGGTGAGTGCTACAATGAAAGTTTGACTTTGTACCTCTGGCGGCGGTAGGGGAATCTAACACGCGGAGTTCATTCGCATGGAAAATCTGATAATTATCGGGAGCGGCTGCGCAGGGCTGACGGCGGCGATTTATGCGGCGCGCGCGAACCTGAAACCCGTGGTGTTAGAAGGGCACGAGCCTGGCGGTCAGCTCTCGTTGACGACGCACGTGGAGAACTTTCCCGGCTTTCCAGAGGGAATTCTGGGTCCTGAGCTGATTGAGAACATGCGTAAGCAGGCGAAGCGCTTTGGAGCGGAATTCAAGGCTGGGGTAGTCAACGAAGTGGATTTGACGATGAATCCATTTACGGTTATCGCGGGCAAAGAGCGGTACGAAACGAAGTCGTTGATTGTGGCCTCAGGTGCCTCGGCGCGATTACTCGGGTTGAAGGGTGAACGCGAATTGATTGGGCACGGAGTGTCGACGTGCGCGACCTGTGACGGATATTTTTTCCGCGGGAAGCCGATTGCGGTGGTGGGCGGCGGAGATTCGGCGATGGAAGAAGCGAATTTCCTGTCGCGCTACGCGAGCCGAGTTCATTTGGTGCACCGGCGCAAAGAGTTTCGCGCGTCGAAGATCATGATTGACCGGGCGAGGGCGAACGAGAAGGTGGAATTCGTGACCCCGAGTGTGGTGGAAGAGATTATTGCGCCAGGCGGCTTGGTAAGTGGATTGAAAGTTCGTAACGTGGATAATGGCGACCTGAGAGAAATTACGCTGGATGGCGTGTTTGTGGCCATAGGGCACGACCCCAACTCGATCGTGTTTCGCGGCAAGCTGGATATGGACGAGAATGGATACCTGATCGCGCATCATGGGACGTTGACCAAGGTGCCGGGAGTGTTTATCGCGGGGGATGTGCAGGATCATCGCTACCGTCAAGCGGTGACGGCGGCGGGTTCGGGATGCATGGCGGCGTTGGATGCAGAACGATACCTGGAAAACCTGGCGCACTCCGAGCCGGTAGTGACCCGTTCTGAAAGGGTTGTCTGAAAAAGGCGCGCAACTTGATAGGGTGCGGCGTGTTTGTAAACGAGAAGCAGGAACATAGTGGTGCAGAGCACTAGGCACTCGCGCGGACAGGGCGCATAATTAAAGAGTACATGGTCCGGTCGACTCTTCTAAAACTCTCCGAAAGCAAAGGGTTCGCGCATTGGGTGACATCCAATGATACAACGCGGCGGATGTCGCATCGATTCGTTGCGGGCGAAACCCTGGATGAAGCAATGGCGGCAGCGCGAGCGTGCAACGACGCAGGCATGCTGGTGAGCCTGGATTGCCTGGGCGAGAACGTGAGCACGACCGCGGAAGCGCAGAAAGTCCGCGACACGTACCTGCATATTTACGAGCGCATCGCGGCGGAAAAATTACAAGCCAATGTATCGTGCAAGCTGACGCAACTGGGATTGGATCTGAGCGTGGAGTTTTGCGAAGGCTTGGTGCTTTCCGTGGCAGAACGGGCGACGGCCTATGAGAATTTTCTGCGTATTGATATGGAAGGCTCGATTTACACGCAGCGGACGATTGAGCTGGTGAAGCGGGTGCGGGCGCAGACGCCGGCGGTGGGCACGGTGATTCAGTCCTACCTGTATCGAAGCGAGAGCGACATTCATGATTTGCTTTCGTATGGCTGCCGAATCCGGCTTTGCAAAGGCGCGTACAAGGAACCGGACGAGATCGCGTTCCCGCGCAAGGCGGACGTCGATGCAAATTACGTGAAACTGATGCGGATTCTGCTGTCCAGCGGGTTCTATCACGGGATTGCGACGCATGACCCACGAATGATTGCGGAAACGATACGATGCGCAGCGGATCACAAAATCTCGAAGGATGATTTTGAATTTCAGATGTTGTACGGAGTGCGCACGGATTTACAGCGGATGCTGGTGCGCGATGGGTTTCGAGTTCGGATTTATATCCCGTTCGGGAACGATTGGTTTCCGTATTTCATGAGGCGGCTGGCGGAACGTCCGGCAAATCTGGCGTTCTTTGCGCGCAACTTCTTCCGTTCGTGAAGAAGTGCAGATGTTCATAAACAATTCAAGTTAGGTGAGAGATTCGCCCGGTTTGAGGGCATGTATCTCAAGGCCAGGGATATCTTTGGTCTCTTCCCGAAGGGCTTCCGGCGTTCCGGTTAGGGCAGGGAACGTTGCGTAATGAATGGGAATGACGTGTTTGGCGCCGAGAAAGCGAATGGCGTGGGCGGCTTCGCGAGGGCCCATGGTGTAGAGATCGCCGATGGGCAAGCAGGCGATATCGGGGCGATAGAGTTCTGCGATCAGCTTCATATCGCTGAAGAGCGAAGTATCTCCGGCGTGATAGAGGCGCAAGCCGCCCGGGAGTTCGATGACGAAGCCGGCAGCCTCGCCGGCGTAGACGCGCTTGTCTCCGTCTTTAATGGAATTGGAATGGAAGGCGTGGGTCATGGTGACGGTGAAATCACCAACCTTCTGCGTGCCGCCTTTGCTCATGGGGCGAGTTTCCTCGACGAAGCCTTTACCTTCAATCCAAACACAAGTTTCGAAAATGGCGACGATTTGGGGGCGATGCTGTTTGGCTAGCGAGAGCAGATCGCCGAAATGGTCGTCGTGGCCATGGGTGAGAAAAATGACATCGAGCTTGGGGACTTTTTTCAGCGAGTCTGGGCAGCGGGGGTTGGTCTTCACCCAGGGATCGATGATGGCGACCTGGCCGTTGGGAGTGGTGAGGCCGATGGTGCTGTGGCCGAAGTATGTGATTTTGTTCTGGTGCAGGTTCAGCATGATTCACCTCAGAGGTAGAAATTGGGCGTGACTACTTAGAGAGCAAGGTGCGTATGGCCGCGTCGTAGGTTTCACGATCGCTGGCACCAGCGAGGTGGCCGATCTGGCGGCCATCCTTAGAATAGAAAAAGGTGGCGGGAATGGAGCCGTTCCAACCGGGCAAAACGGCTTGGACGAAGGAGTCCTCTTCGCCCTTCTTTTTGCGGTAGTTTGGGAAGATGGGCTTATAACGGGCCAGGAAGCGGCGCATGAGGATGCGGTCGCTGTCGCCATCCTGGTCGAGGCTGATGCCGACGACTTTGAGGCCCTGCGGCGCGTACTGCTTGGCCAGTTCGTTGAGCATGGGGTATTCATCGCGGCAAGGCTCGCACCAGGTGGCCCAGAAGGTGACGACGAGGGGTTTGCCTTTGTACTGCTGGAGAATCTTCTGGTAGCCCTGAGTGTCGATCAGTTCGAGATCTTTGGTGGCGGTGGTTTGGGCCGCGGCCAGGGTTGCCAGTGCTAGAAGCAGAGTGGAGGCGAAAGCAGTTCGCAGGTTCATCCGTGTTCCTCTCCTGACTATTCTAGCTTTGACGGCGGCAGTTGAGAAACTGTGATGGTCCGCGTAGAATTAAGATTGCGTTGAAGGCATTCAACGCGAACGAAATAGCTCACTCCGCCGTGCTGGCTTTGCCTGGCGGGCCCGGCGCGCTGCCTGACTAAAGGAGATTTTGCATGGCTTATGTAATTGCCGAACCCTGCATCAACACGAAAGATACAGCGTGTGTTGATGTGTGCCCGGTGGATTGTATCCACCCCCGCAAAGACGAGGCGGGCTACGCGGAAGAAACGATGCTGTACATTAATCCGGTGGAATGCATCGATTGCGGCGCGTGCGTGCCGGTCTGTCCGGTAACCGCGATTTTCGCTCTTGAGGATCTGCCGGAGAAGTGGCAACAGTTCACGGCGAAGAACTCGGATTGGTACGCCAAGAAGTAGGTTGGGATGGCGCGCTGAATTAGCGCGAGATTAATTTTATGGAACGCCTCGACACGGGTCGAGGCGTTTTGCGTTGTGGGGTGGCGTGCGAGAGAGGCGGGCGGAGTGCGACGAGTCGCAGGCCGCCTTTCCGGGCCTGGACTCATCCAATCAGCTACAATTCCGAGCGTATTCAGGAGAATCCTTTGCGGCTATTTGCGGTTCGCATCAGCTGGCTGGCGGTCTTGTGGGCGTTGCTGCCTGTTGGCGCGGCGGCATCAACCGGACAGAAAGCTGTGGCGGCGGCACAGACAAGCAAGGCGGCGCCTGCGGTGGAAGGAGCGTACGCGGGTACACTGCAGGCCGGGGAAGCAAAACTGCATCTGGTGCTGCACCTTTCGAAGGCGGCGAATGGGGCGTGGCACGCTTCGCTGGATAGCCTGGACCAGGGAGTGATGGCGATTGACGCAACGTCGGTAGCGCTGACAGGAGCGGCGTTGAAATTGGAAGTGGGTTCGGTAGGCGCGAAATACGAAGCAACAATATCCGGCGATCACCAGACAATCGATGGATTGTGGTCGCAGGGAAGCGCGTCGCTGCCACTGGTGTTGAAACGAGTGCAGGAGGGCGGCTTGTCTCGGAAGCCTGCGGATGCGGTAGCGCCGGTAGAAGGGATCTGGCAAGGGGCGGTGGAGACGCAAGGGTTGCGACTGAGATTTCAGTTGCATGTAATGCACGACAGCGAAGGACAACTGGTGGCGGCGCTGGATAATATCGATCAGGGAGTGAGCGGGCTTCCGGCGATCAAGGTGAGTCAGAAGGAATCAGCAGTTCATTTTGAGGTGCCGGCGGTGGGCGGCGTTTACGACGGAACGATGAACGCGGCGAAGAATCGGCTGACGGGGACGTGGTCGCAGACTGGCGCGGAGCATGGGCGGCTGGATTTTAAGAGGTCGGATCAGCCGGTGGAATTGTTGCGGCCGCAAAATCCTACTAAGCCTTATCCATATCGTGAGGAAGAGGTGAGCTTCACGAATACCGCTGCCGCTGTGACGCTTTCGGGAACGTTGACGCTTCCGAATGGGAGTGGCCCATTCCCTGGGGTATTGCTGATTGCAGGATCGGGGCCGCAGGATCGCGATGGAGCCGTTGCAAATCACAAACCATTTTTGGTCTTGTCGGATTATTTGACGCGAAAAGGCATAGCGGTTCTGCGATATGACAAGAGAGGGTTTGGAAAGTCGACGGGTTCGCCGGATGCGGCGACTACTGTTGATTTAGCGGGAGACGCGGAAGCGGGAATGGCTTTCCTAACGACGCGAAAAGAAATTGAAGCGACGCGGATTGGACTGCTTGGGCATAGCGAAGGAGCGATGATCGCGCCGCTGGTGGCTTCGCGTTCGAAAAATGTGGCGTGGCTGGTGCTGCTGTCGGCTCCGATGACGAAGGGCGAGGATACGCTGCTGAGTCAATCGGAATTGATCGCGCGGGCGGGTGGGCTGACCGAGCCGCAGTTGGAAGCAAGTTTGGAGTTTGATCACGCGGCGTACGATTTGGTGCGACAGGAGAAAGACACAGCGGCGCTAATCCAGAAAATTACAAAGCTGGTGAAGGACTCGGGATTTGATGCGGCGCTTCCGCCCGCAGCACTGGAATCGCAGTTACGGATGCTGACATCGCCGTGGTTTCGTTTCTTTCTGGATTATGATCCTGCACCGAATCTGCAGGGAGTGAAGTGCCCGGTGCTGGCGCTTTATGGACAAAAAGATCTGCAAGTGCCGTCGAAAGTAAATTTGCCGATGATGCGCAGCGCGTTGGAGCAGGCGGGAAACAGGGATGTCGACCTGCGGGAGTTGCCTGACTTGAATCACTTGCTGCAGCATGCGTATTCGGGGTCGCCTGCGGAATATGCGGCGATCGACGAAACGATCTCGCCGGAAGCGCTACAAATTATTGCGGATTGGATCCAGAAACATACGGCACACACCGCGACAGCGCCGCAGTAATCCGAAGAGTCCATTGCGTTCGCTTCATTCCTAGGCAGGTAGCTCTCGCGGTACTATGAACTGTGAGAGACATGCCTGCTGCCAATCCGCCGTTTCACCTGATCCTGGTTATTCACGCGCACCAGCCCGCCGGAAATTTCGAACACGTTTTTGAGGAGTGTTACGAGAATTCGTATTTAGCGTTTCTGGATTTGTTGGAGAAGCATCCCGGAGTTCACGCCGCTCTTCATTATTCAGGGCCGCTGCTGCTGTGGATCGAGAAAAACCATCCTGAATATTTCATACGATTGCGGCGTCTGGTGGGAACCGGGCAGGTGGAACTGGTGGGCGGCGGATTTTACGAACCGATTTTGATTTCGATTCCGGGGCCGGACCAGGTGGAGCAATTGACGCGGCTGGCAGAATACCTGGAGGCGCATTTTGGCAGGCGTCCTACAGGGGCGTGGCTTGCGGAACGGGTGTGGGAGCCGCATTTGCCGTCGTCGCTGGCTGCGGCGAATGTGGGCTACACGCTGGTGGATGACTTGCCATTTCTGGCGGCGGGATTTGAGACGCAGGAATTGTATGGCGCGTATGTAGCAGAGGATCGCGGGAAATCGGTGTGGTTGTTCCCGGGGCTGCGCGATTTGCGGTATCTGATTCCGTTTCGCGGGGTGGAAGAGTCGATCGCGTATTTGCAGAATGCGGCGCAGCTCCATCCTGGCGGCGCGGCGACGTTTGGCGACGACATGGAGAAGTTTGGAGTGTGGCCGGGAACGTTCAAGCATTGCTATGAGAATGGCTGGCTGGAGAAGTTTCTTGCGGCGTTGGAGAGCAACGCGTCGTGGTTGAAGAGTTGTACGCCGAGTGAATATATGAGCGCGAATCTGCCGCTGGGCCGGGCGGATCTGCCTTCAGCGTCGTACGCAGAGATGATGGAATGGGTGTTGCCGACCAACACGCGGCAGCGCTATTTCGCGTTGAGAAAAGAGTTTGCAGCGCGGCCTGACTTGCTGACGTTTGTGCGCGGCGGTTCGTGGCGAGGATTTTTTCGAAAATATCCTGAGGCAAACCTATTACACAAAAAAATGTTGCGGGCGTCGGCTTGCGTTGCGTCGGTGCCGCCGCGGCGGTCGTTTTCGGAACATTCCGCGCAGGTGCTGCAGGCGAGGGATTATCTTTTGCGGGGACAGGGAAATGATGCGTATTGGCACGGAGTGTTTGGGGGAATTTACGCGCCCCATCTGCGAACGGAGATTTGGCGGAATTTGATTCGTGCAGAGTCGCTGGCGGATCAACTTACGCCGGGCGGCGTGCTGCCGCGTGTGGATATGTTGGATTACGACGCGGATGGCGCGCCAGAGTTGCTGTTTACGGCGCCGGAATATCAGGCGCTGCTGAAGCCGTCGGATGGCGGGACGGTAGTGGCCTTTGATTTTCGGCCTACGGCGTCGACGCTGATCAATTCGATGTTTCGGCGGCCGGAAGCCTATCATTCGCGGCTAAGTGAAGCGGCGGCGCACGGACCGGAACCTGGCGAGACGATTTCAATTCATGATCAGATACGGGTGAAAGAGCCAAACCTGGAGAAGTTTTTGCGGTACGACAAATTTGCGCGGCATTCGTTTCGAATTTTGTTGTTTGATGCGGACCGGACGCATGCGGATTACGAGCAGTTGCGGCTGAACGAAGCGATGCATGTTGCCGGGGGAACATTTCAGGTTGGCGATTCTTCGGCGAATTACGCAAACCTGGTGTTTGAGGAAATACTTGCGGAATTTGCAGCGGACCCGGAAGATCCTCCGCGTATTTCGATTACGAAGCACTATCTGTTTGGGCCGGCGCCGCAGGGGTGCGAGGTTAGTTGCGAGATAACGATGGAGATTTCGGGAGGTAGGGCGAAGCCGTTGGCGTTTGGATTAGAATCGGTGATTAATTTGCTGGCACCCACGGAGGCGAACCGATTTTTTGAAACGCCGCAAGGGCCACAGAACTTGCGATTTTCAGGGGCGTTGCCGGGGCCGATACTTAGAGTTGAGGACGGATGGCAGAAGTTGAGGGTGACGCTGCACGCGCCGAGTGTGCAGGAATTTTGGATTGCGCCGATTGAGACGGTTTCGGAATCGGAAGGCGGATTCGAGCGGGTGTATCAGGGGTCGCAGATTTTGGCGCTGTGGAGGCCGACGATGGAGAAGATGGCGTCGGTGTCGGCGCGGTTATTGTGGAGGATTGAAGAGATTTCCAATTGAGAGGCAAGATTTTGAGGAATGCGGGGTGCCGGGCAAAGCCCGGTCCCTAGACCTAGGAAATTTTCATGCCTAGGGATTCTATTAGCTTGGGGAGTGCGTCTTTCAAGGCTGAAGCCTTTTGACAGGCGGCTACCAGGTCTCCCTGTTGGAATGTTGCTGAGGCGTCTGACCAACTTTGTTTGAGGGCGGCGTATTGGGTTTTGGCATCGTCGAGAATTTGTTGATCGAGGCCGGGGGGAAGTTTGGCACCGTGGGAATAGGCTTCAATTCGCCAGTGAACGGCTTCGAGAGTTTTGGGGAAAGTTTGGGTGAAGCGCGACCAATCTTTGGTGAGCTCGTCTTTCTTTTCCGCTGACGCAGATTCCAGAACTTTGGCTTTGTCGATCGCTTCGCGAGCATCAGTCAAGGCGGTTTGCAGGTCGCCCTTGGCAAGTGCGGCGTTCGCGGATTGGATGGCGTTCTGGGCGGCACTAAGTTGATCAGGAACGTATTTTGCAGCTTCACCTTGAATTCCGGCTATGGCTGTTTGCGCGGCGTTGACGGCTGCTTCGGTTGCTTCCTTTGCGGCGTTGCCGCCGCATCCTGCCAGGCTGACAGTAATGCTGAGTACTCCGCAAACGAGCCAGAACATTCTTGGATACATCCGGAATTCCTTTCATCTTGCCTGGTCTGAGGGAAGTGGCTGGCGAACCATGGTGCGCGTGAGGCCACCTTTTTGAACTGTAAGTGAAGCTATGGATTGAGACAAGACGGTGGTGCGCAATGTAGAAATGCTGGTGCGAAGAGGTTTCAAGGCCAAGAGGGGTCGCGGAATGGCGGAGTCTCAGCGTATTCTTTGTGCCGTGAGACGAGTGCTGTTCAGGGTCGGCGGCTCCTGGTTGGTTATTAGTGTGGTGGCGTTCATTGTGCGCGTCGCGTTCGTGGTGGATCAGGCGCACAGAGTTCCCGCAATCGCGCTGGCCTCCGTGCCGTTTCAAAATGAGGTGGGAAGCATCGCGGCGGCGGCGGCGTCGGGCCAGGGGTTTTGCTGTTTGTTTCGTGAGGCGACCGGGCCAACGGCATGGCTGGCGCCGATTTATCCGCTACTTATCGCTGCTATTTTCAAAATATTTGGCACGTTCACGGTGGGTTCATTTTACGCTGCCGCAGGGATGAACAGTTTGTTTTCCGCACTGGCTTGCGTGCCGCTTTATTTCACGGGAAAACGAATTGGCGGCCAGTTGCTTGGAGCGACCGCTGCATGGATTTGGGCGTTCTTCCCGAGTGGCATATTGATGCCGTTCGAATGGATTTGGGATACGTCACTTTCGGCGCTACTGGCGGCTTTGCTGTTGTGGGCCACGCTGGAGTTGGCGGAGTCCTATTCGCTACGTGGCGCGTCATTGTATGGATTGCTGTGGGGAGCTGCGCTGCTGACGAATCCGGCGCTGGGAGTTTTGCTGCCGCTACAGATTGGATGGATTTTCTACAAGCAGCGGGTTGTGCCAGGGAGTTTTGGTATACGGCACGCGTTACTGGTTATTGCTGTGGCTGGGGCATGCTGTGTGCCGTGGACGGTCCGCAATATGGTGAAGTTCCATCGATGGATTCCGCTGCGTTCGAATTTTGCGTTTGAGCTCTGGCTTGGAAATAACGAAGTGTTTGATGAGCACTCGCGGGAAGTGAACCGGATCACGCGTTACGAGCAAGTCCGCCGCTACGCGCAGCTTGGCGAGTCTGGATTTCTGGATGAGAAGAGGCAACTGGCCGAAACGTTTATGCGGCGCCACCCAGCACTAGTATTGAAGCTTATTGGGCAGAAAATTGTGGCGACCTGGATGGGCACGGAAACACCTTGGCGGGATTTCCGGCGCACCGACTCGTTGCTGGTGAGGTTCTTGTTCGCCTGGAACCTGATTACGGTGATTGGAGTGATGGTGGGACTCTGGAGACTGTATTGGAGCCGTAATCCTTATGTATTTCCCGTCGCAACAATTCCGATTTTCTTCCCGCTGATTTATTACATTACGCACACTTCGTTGCGATACCGGCATCCTTGCGATCCTGTGCTCGCGCTGTTGTTGGCGGTGGCGCTTGTGGGCGGGCGGATCGTCAACGAAGGCGATAGTCGACCGGAGCTCAAAGCAGAATTTGCAACGTGAAAATGAGCAAGCACGGCTCTTTCCAAAGCCCAGACTGGGCGAGTCACCGAGTCGACTCAGGCATCGCTGGTTTGGTACAGTTTTCAGTGAAGATTACGGAGCTATGGATGTCGATTCCCAAGGAACTACTGGCAATACTGGTCTGTCCGATTTGCAAGAAGCCGGTGCATCTGTTGCAGGATAATTCCGGACTGAAGTGCGAAGTGTGCAAGCGCGTTTACCCGGTGCGGGATGACATTCCTGTGATGCTACCGGAAGAAGCGACGGTGGTGCCCGAATGAAGGTTTGTCAGTCCTCATGAGCGCGAATTCCGAGTTTGCAAGTTCTGTGCCGCGTTTGAAGCGCTTGATTCCCCGATTAAGAAAAATCCATATAGCGGTGTTAGGCGATGTGATGCTGGATCGCTACATGTGGGGAACTGCGAACCGGTTGTCGCCGGAAGCGGCAGTGCCGGTGGTGGATTTCGCGTCGCAGATGGATTGCCCCGGCGGAGCAGGAAATGTGGCGGTAAACCTTGCGGCCTTGGGCGCACACGTGGAGGGTTTCGGCGCGGTCGGCGGAAGAAAGGGAAAGAATAACCGGATTCAGGATGATGACGCCGGAGCTGCACTGCGATTTTGTTTACGCAATGCGAAGATTGGAGAGCGCGGACTGCTGGCGGATTCGGATCGAGTAACGACTATCAAAACGAGGGTGATTGCGCGACACCAGCAGATTGTGCGCATCGATCACGAACGGCGTGAGGCGCTTTCCAGTGAGGCCGAAGAGAAATTATTCCGTCTGCTGGCCGGGGCACTAAAGAGCCTAGACGCATTGATTCTGTCGGATTACGACAAGGGACTTATCAATGACGGGTTTGCGGATCGGGTGCTGCACGCCTGCCACCAATCGGAAGTGGCGGTGTTTGTGAAACCGAAGACGTCGCGACTTTGTGCGTATCGCGGCGCGCGGACGGTAGTGTGCAACGCGAAGGAAGCGGGACACTATTTGAGCCGCACGGTAAGCGACGACAAATCGGTGGACGAAGCGGGAAAGGCGTTATTGCAGCAGTTTGGCTGCGCTTCGGTGGTGATAACGCGAGGCGAAAAAGGGATGAGCGTATTTGAAGAGACCTCGCCAAGACATTTGCACATACCGGCAACAAATTTTGAAGTTACGTATGCGCGCGTTGGACAGCCTGGGGTGGAGCGCGGTGCGAGCGGGCGGCAGGTGTTTGATGTGACGGGAGCCGGGGATACAGTTTTGAGTGTGTTGTCGCTGGCAATGGCAGCGGGCGCGTCGGTGGCGGATGCGGCGCTGCTGGCGAATACTGCGGCGGGCGCGGTGGTGGGGAAATTGGGGACGGCGAGTGTTTCGCCAAATGAATTGAGCGCGGCGCTGGACGATATTTAGGTCGATGGAGTTGTGGTGGAGCGAGTTCTTCCAATGGCGGCCTACGGTCGGCATTGTTGCTTCGGTGAATGGACACCCTCATCCCTGAAGGGATGAGTTACAGGCTGTCTGGGGGAAAACTTAGGGATTTGTCGGAGGGAGTTACCCAGAGAGTGACCATGCGGGTCTTGGCGCTTTTTTCCTCATCGGAAGCCGAGGGAAATGGGGAGAAGGGGCTGATGGCGACATTTACGGCGATGGATTTACTGTTGCGTGGCGCTTTGGCGGTCATGACTTTGTAGCTTTTTACCGGTCCGTAATAGCCGCCGGGACCCCAGTCTGCAAGAAAATCCTTCAT
>DASXBH010000444.1:0-4436 GCA_036491775.1 Candidatus Acidiferrum sp. | reverse complement strand
CGCGAAAAGGTCTCCGGTTCGTCCTGGGATGCAGCCTTTGAGATGACCTACAAGGCGTATCGCTATTGCGTTTCCGACGAAGCCGCTGCGGCTCACGCAAAAAAAGTTTCGGTGAGTAAACGGCAACAAACTTCGCTTTTGTATTAACCGCGCAGCAAAACTTAATCTTCGCAGCGATTTTATTTAGAGGTCGCAGGAATTTCTCCGGCGCGAAATTCTGTCCACGGGCCGGCTTTCATGTCGCGAAGATACGGTTCTTGCCATGCATAGTCCGGATGCGCCGCAAGGAACGGCTTGGCGATGAAGTCTGCTCCACACGGATGTCCCATGCGGGCCACGAGGCGCATCTGCTTAGCCATGTTGGAGTCCGCCGCTTTGCCTTGCACCGCGCCCCCTGGATAATTTGCACCCCACGCCCAAATGGCGACGCCACGTTCGGATGTGTCCACGTGCCCGCATAGCACGCGTTCGTTGGCCTCTGACTTTTTCTGGAATGAATCGACGTGATCGCCAAGCATTTCCTGCGCAAGTGCGACATCGATCTTCCCTTTGTTCTGATCCAACAGCTCGTCCCAACGCGCCCGTCGGGCATTTGGGGAAGTTTCCATATTTTTCGGGTCGAATTCGCGCGCGTCCTCTTTAATCACCTTGGGATCGCGCGCCCAGTTTGATCCAGCGAACACGCCATCTTTCGTTCGCCACAATTTATAGGCCTTCAGTCCGAGCTCGAGTTGCGCAATCTCGCCGGTTTTGCGATCACCCAGCAGCCAATCGTTGGCGTACCCGCCATTATTTCCGTCGAGCATGATTTTGGTGTATTCATCGATCGTTCCGGCATACTGCAACGCTTTGCGCGCCCGCACGAATTCCGCGATGCCATTCGGATCCCAGCCTTCAAATTGCGTGATCGTCGTTTCCGTCACCATTAGGCCATCACTGTTGATCCCAAAATCGTCGTCGCTCACGATCACGCCGGGGAATCCGTCCATCAACATGCGGAAGCCTTTCGTTGGCTTAATGTCGAAAATGATGCGCCACCGTTCGCCATTCATGTAGCTGGTCCAATTGTTGTGCGCAATCACGATCTGGCCGTCTTTGGTCCAGCTTCCGGTGGCCACAAATGCGCTGCAGTTGCCGGGACTCTTCAGGTTCGGTGCATTGGCCGCTTTTTCATGCTTGTTCAGCCACGGCACGTAATAGTCCGGCAATTCTTCGAAGGCGTTGAAGGCCACAATATCGTATACATCCAAATTCGACCCGGTCCTCATATTCAGGCCTGCGGCTATTCCCTGCAACTCCTGCTGATATTCCGGATCGATTTTGGGCCAGAGCATGGTGCGAGCCGCCTCGCGAAAGAAGGGCCAATCGCGCTTGGTGGAGTGCATCATGCCGTTCGTCACCGCCGGGAAGGCATCTTCAATTTCCGGGGCTAACAGATATCCATGCTGGAAACCGATTTCGGCGGGATCGCCTTCCAGATGAACGTAGACCCAGCCGCCGCGTTCCATGCGATAGCTGCCCTTCAAACGAGGATCGCGGTCGTGCGCCTGCTCGAGCACGGCGTCTCGTTCGTTTTTGGCCGCGGCCGCGTCTCCGGTGGAGCGTCCCGAAAGCCACAGCAAGACCGCACCTGCAATTACAATGAGTACGGCGGCGAATCTGCGAACACTGGCAGACATTAATTTATTCCTCCGTGGCTAGAGCCACTGGCCATTCGATGAAAAATCATACCCTGTGTACGACCGGCGTCGAGAACAAATGTGGATGGCGCGCCCGCGGAGTCGTGCTGAAATCGCACGGTCAGTCCTTCGTCAGGGACTTCGAACGTATCCTGCGCTACCGGTACAAGCAATTTTCCTTGCAGGTCGCTGGATCGGCGAAACGAACCGGCGGCAAAGAGTCCGGCAATCTGCAGCCTCTCTCCGGTCATGCTGAAGCGGTACGAAACGCCTAACTCATCGCTCCAGTAGTCAGCCGCGTACTGTTGTAACTCCGATGCGCTCACGGGAATTTGCGGTCGATGCTTGGGATTTTCATCGGGATCAGCGTCTGCCGCTTTCGCCTGCTTCGGTTGCAGCAGAGGCGCTAAGTAAATGTCCGCTACCTGGTCCGCACGCTTTTCCGGATTGGAGTCGGATCGGTTACACAGACACGCCACCGAAAAATGCTGCTCGGGAAAACGTAAGAGTTCCGCGCGATAGCCACCCCAAGAGCCACCGTGACGAACTGTGGGCAAGCCGCGATATTTCGCAATAAACAGTCCTTTCGCATAGGTAAGCGCCTTGCCGGAATTCAGCGTGCCCGGTTGCTGAATTTCCTGCAGAAATGCTTTGCCGCCCACTTGTGCCGAATAGAAATTCTCATCCCACTTCAGCAGATCTCCAACGGTGGTATGGACTGCACCATCACCCGTTTGCTCAAAGTAGGAAACGTCGAGAGTAAAGCCGGCGTTATGTTGGATGGGATCGTAGGCGATGGCCCGATTGGGAATGAGGAGTGTGTGCGAATCGCGATATTGGGTGTGCGTCATGGCCAAAGGAACGAAAATATTTTCGGCCGCGAAATCACGAAGGGTCTGGCCGCTGACCCGCTTCACGATTACCGAAAGTAAAAAGAACCCAGTGTTGCTGTAGAGCCAGTCGGAACCAGGGTCGAAATCCAGCGCCTTTTGGTGCGTGATGAGCGCCAGCGCTTCATCATCGGTGGTGACGCTATCCGTGTTGACGCCGGAGAGTTGGAAAAGTTCGAGATAATCGCGCAGGCCGCTGGTGTGGTTAAGCAGGTTCAGAATGGTGATCTTTTTACCGTAGTCGGGTAGCTCCGGAATGTATTTGCGGACATCATCGTTGACCGACAGTTTTCCCTGTTGTTCCAGCAGGAGAATACTTGCGGAAGAGAATTGTTTGGATGTGGAGCCAATATCGAAAACGGAATCGGGCGTGAGAGGCAAGCTTTGCTCCAAATTCGCCAAGCCGTAGCCGCGCGTATAAACCAGTTTTCCATCACGCGCTACGGCCACTGCGCAGCCCGGCGTCCCTCCGTTACTGAAATCGGCAAACACTTCGTCGACGGCCGAAGTCATTGAATCGTGCTTATCCTGTGCGTAACAAGTGCTCCCACCGCCGCTAAAGAATAGAACGAACAAAATACAAGTAACGCACGGTGCAACACGAAAGAAGTTCATGGTGAGCCTCGGAATGTGGCACGAGTCTACTCACATTCGCGCAAGCTCTCAACTTCTCGAAGCTTGGCTGCGCGCGGCTCAGCAGCATGCAAGCGGGGCTCATCTCTGATACATTCACAAAATGCTGACTGCCATCACTCGTTCGGTAAGCCCGGCTCTGGCTGAGTGCGAATTGAGTTTCATACCACGCCAACCTATTGACCTGGAGAAGGCGCGCGCACAGCACCATGCCTACGAGGAAGCGCTGGCAAAATTAGGTGCCCGAGTCATCTCGCTGCCCGCAGAACCGGAACTGCCAGATTCCATGTTCGTGGAAGATCCCGCAATTGTTCTGGAAGATGTGGCCATCATTTGTCCATTGGGCACCGAAACGCGACGCAAAGAAGCTCCGTCGCTCGCCAGCGCGCTGGAACGATTTCGTAAACTCGCGTTTGTGAAATTGCCCGGGCTGCTTGAAGGGGGAGACGTCCTGCGAGTCGGGAGACACTTATATCCGGGCATTACCCAGCGCACGAATCCCGAAGGTATACGACAGCTTGCAGTCATCGCGGAGCATCACGGCTACGGTGTGACCGCAATTCCTGTGACGGGTTGCCTGCACCTGAAGTCTGCGGTGACCTACCTGGGCAAAAACACCTTGCTTGCCAATCGTGCGTGGTTCGACTGGAAACGTCTCGAGGGCTTTGATTGGATCGATGTTGATCCCGCGGAGCCGCACGCCGGCAATGCTCTAGCGATCGGCGATACCGTTATTTTTCCTGCCTCGTTCCCACGCACCAAAGAACGGATCGAGGGCAAGGGCTTTAACGTATTGTCGCTGGATATCGCGGAGCTGCAGAAAGCGGAATCCGGCTTGACGTGTTCGAGCCTTATTTTTGAAGCGGCACAATAAGCGCCAACCTCACCAGAATTGTTAATCCAAAAGAAAGCGGGCACCTTCTCGCTGAGAGTGGCCACCCGGTTTTTGCCGTAGCTTGGATCCCGGTTAGTTGCGGGGCTAAGGTTAGGATTATCAATCAGATGACGACTCAATTTTAGCGCCAACAGTAATGCTCTATCCTTTGTTGGCTCGCGGGGCCCCCGTTTCTCTCCAAGGCACAGGAAAGAGTTGCATCGCAAGTTTTCTGATAAAAATCGCGGGTCCTTGTGCTATGTTATTTGCGTATGTTGGCTACCGCCACGAAGCGAATGCTTTCTATCCCGATGGGGTCGAAGTCTGTCACGACGACGACCACTACGACTAAGTCTATTA
>DASXBH010000443.1:0-3834 GCA_036491775.1 Candidatus Acidiferrum sp. | reverse complement strand
AGTGCCGGCTAGAGGGAAGAGCGCGATGGCAAGTGTTGCGGAAAGAAGAGTGGCGATAAAAATAGCGCGGCGATGCGAAGCAGTCATCCAGCCCCCAGAAAAATATATTCACAACGGAGTTTGGGGAGTATAGCGCAGATGTGGGGGAAATGCGGACGCAGAGAGACAGGCAATTTCCGAGGAGCGAGTGGAGAAGTTCAGGAGTTCAAGAAATCAAGAGTTAGAAGTCAGCCGCACCAGCGGCACGAATGAACTCAAACGGCGGCAGCGTGATGTTTGTTTTCGGCCTGCTTTTCGTGGCCCCGAGTCAGATAGTAAAGTGCGCGGTCGAAGAAATCGCCGACGACATAATTGAGTTCCTGGATGCTGAAGAGTTCCAGCGGGACAAATTCGCCGGGAGTGACAGCGTCGCCAGAGAAAATAATACTGGCGTGTTCGCGAATATAGCGGCGGAGATGCTTTTTGGTGAGGATCAGGGAATAAACGACTTCGCTGAGGGGAACGCCCTGACGGCAGCGAATCCTGCCCCAATCTTCGTATTCGACGCGAATGGCATCGTCCTTGGGATCGCCAATCCAATTGCCGAGATGCTGATAAAGGCGGAGAACGCGAGGAGCGAGGTCTCCAGCGGGAATGCGATGAAAGGCCGGGGTGTACTCGTTGGTGAGTAAGTCTTCGACCACTTCGTGAGTAAGCGCATCGGCGTGAGTTTCGATGAGTTTGATAAGACGAATGGAAAGCATGGAACACCTCCACGCGGCAGGTGCGATGCGGACGTGTAAGCGCAGGGCAAGTGCGGCTGCCGCGTACTGAGAGAACTCGCGGCGAATGGCTGGGAGGAACGAACGAGGCGAGTTCTCTTCGAGTAAGGAGGTAGCACATCGGAAGGAAAAGGACAGTGAGGCGGGTCACACGGAAGACAGCGTGAAGTGGAGTTGGACGAGCGGGGGGATTGAGGCGGTGATTTGTCAGGGGTCACGGGGAGGGGTGATGAGTGGACTTGCGGAGGGTGGGGAAGCGGAATAGGTGTGTAGTGGCGGTGGATTATGAAGAAAAGGAATGGGATTGGTACGGCGGCGATGCTGGGGATGATGTGGCTGGCGATTTGGGTGGTGTACGGTTACGGATTTGCGGTGGTTGGTGGGAACACGGTCGTGGATAAAGTTGCGGCTCCTACGGGAGTGGTGACGGCGCCGACTGCGGGCGAGGAGATGTTTGCGGCGTATTGCGTGGGATGTCATGGAGCGGATGGGTTGGGGTACGGACGGTATTCCGGGGATTGCACGGTGCCGCCAAGCGATTTAACGCAACTGGCGCGCAAGAATCACGGGATTTATCCGGCAGAGAAAGTGCGGCAGATTTTGCGGGAAGGAACAGGGCAGGCTCCGGCGGGGCGCGGGTACATGCCGATCTGGGAGCCGCTATTGAAGGTGTTGAATGGCGATGCGCCGGGAGTGACGGAAGTGCGGATTCGGAGTCTGGTGGAATATGTGAGGACGTTGCAGGATAAGTCGATGGTGGTGAGGAAGTGAGTATGGTTGTTGGCGGTTAAAGGGCAGGGACGGAGTCGAGGACTTCGCGGACTTTTTTGATCAGGTCTTTGGGGGAGAAGGGTTTTTGCAGGTAGGCTGTGCCGCGTTCGCGAATTTCCAGGCGGACTGCGGAATCGTCGATGTAGCCGGACATGAAGAGAACGCGCATGTGGGGATTGATGGCGATGAGGCGACGCGCGAGGTCGGCACCGCTCATGCCCGGAAGGATGACGTCGGACAGAAGAAGATGGATTGGGCCAGAATGGCTTCGCATCATGGCTTCGGCCTCGAAGGGGCGGCGCGCGGCTAGCACGGAATAACCCTGAAAAACCAAAACCGATTGGACGAGTTCGCAAACGGAGGCATCGTCTTCGACGAGGAGAACGGTTTCGCCGCCGTGGACGAGGGCGACGTGATCGGTTGGCGACGTGGTGTTTGCGATTGCCGATTCGATGCGCGGAAGAAGCATTCGAAACGTAGTTCCGGTTCCTGGCGCGCTTTGAAAGGTGACGAAGCCTCCGGCTTGCTGAACGATGCCGTAGACGGTGGAGAGGCCGAGGCCGGTGCCTTTGCCGGCAGGCTTGGTGGTGAAGAAGGGTTCGAAAATGTGGGGTTGTGCGGATGGTTCGATGCCGACACCGGAATCACCCACGCTGAGTTCTACGTATTCCCCGGGTTTTATTTCGAGCTGGCCGTAAGACTTGGGGTCTCGCACCGTGGTGTTGCGAGTCTGGATGGAAAGCTTGCCGCCATCGGGCATAGCGTCTCTGGCGTTCACCGCTAAATTCAAAATGACTTGTTCAATCTGGCCGGGATCGGCGAGTACGGTGCCGAGCGTTGGCGCGAGATTGCTGGAGATTACGATGTTTTCGCCGATGAGGCGGTGCAGAAATTTTTCGATGGCGGTGACGACATCGTTGAGATTGAGCTTCACGGGCTGAATGGTTTGTTTTCTGCTGAAGGCCAAAAGTTGGCGGGTGAGCGCGGTGGCACGTTCAGCGGCTTTTTGAATCTGCTCGACGTGGCCGTGAAGTTGCGGGTTACTGCGAAGCGCTTCGGCGAGGACGGAACTGTAGCCGGTGACGACCATAAGGATGTTGTTGAAGTCGTGGGCAACGCCGCCGGCGAGGGTGCCAATGGCTTCCATTTTTTGCGATTGACGGAGGCGCGCTTCGATGGCGCGGTATTGGGAAATGTCGCGAGTGATGCCGATGACGCCAATAATCTGTCCATTGGAATCGCGATAGGGAGCGCGGGTGACGAGGAAATAGCGGGTAGCGCCTTCGTGAATCATCTGGAAATCGACGGTGACGGTCTTTCCGGTTTGCAGGATCGAGAGATCATCTTTGGTAAGTTCTTGGGCAGTTTGTTGATCAGCCACGTCAAATGCAGTTTTGCCAATAATTTGTTCGATAGGCTTGTTGAGGAAGTTGGCGACGGCTTGATTGACGATTAAATAGCGTCCTTGCTGATCTTTCACGAAGATGGCATCCCCGGTGCCGTCGAAGACCGATTTGAGCAGGGCATTTCTTTCCTGGAGGGCGGTGTCGGTGCGCAACTGTTGACGCTCGCTCAGAACGATTCTGGCGCTGGAGCAGGCAAAGGAGGCGATGACGGCGCAAACCGCGATAGCGAACTGTTGTTCGGCGATGTGCGCGGCCATGAGCAGAATGGCCATCGGAAAGAGAAATGGAACCAGCCTGAGTGCAAAGCGGGAAAGCAGCGGAGAGGTTTTGGGAGATTCGCGGGGGATCGCGGTTGTGGATTGGAGGGATTTGACATTCGATGTGGCCATGAGAATTGCGGCCAAGGCGAACGCGAGACTGAAGGGAAGGTCCCAAAGCGTGCCGGGGCGGAGTCCCTGGTAAACCTGGAGGTACAGGTAGGGACATTCCGCGAGGGAGTAGAGCAGGAGGAAGGCGGTGGTACGGCGATAGAGGGAACGAAGCTGATCGTTCTGGGAACGAAGGGTCCACGCGGCAAATAGAGTGACGACGAAGATATTGCGGGCGACGCTGACCCAGAAGGCGAGTATTTCGATGGAAAAGCCGGGGAACCGCCCGCGATTGGGAATTTCGAAAGCGAAAATGTAGAGAGAGACGACGAGGATGCCGACTTGAGCGAAATCGAGCCACTGGGTCCAGCGGATTTGCTGCGGCTCTTTGTGCGGATCGACGAAGAGAGAGAGGAAGGCCGGGGTCATCCAGACGAAGAAGAGCAAATCGCTGGGCCAAGGCTGGTCGATGGGCTTGTGCAATACACCGTCATAGAAGGTGGCGAGACATTGGGCCAAAAACCAAAC
>DASXBH010000442.1:0-2745 GCA_036491775.1 Candidatus Acidiferrum sp. | reverse complement strand
CGGAACATTGATGACTTGCTTGTCGTCGAAGGCCGAAGTCCCGGTATCCGAAGAGATGGCGCGCAACAACGTGGCGCTGGCGGTAAGGCGCAACCAGTTGTTCACTTTTCCCTGCGCATTTAATTCCAGGCCGCGATGCGTTTCGTGTCCTTCGGAGACGAACGTCAAATTACCGGCCCCGTCGGGTTTTGGATAGAAGAACGGTTCACGCATGCGAAAGAGCGCCCCGGTAATAAGGATGCGATTGCCGGGCTGATATTTCGCGCCAATTTCTGCCTGGCGCGTGAAAAAAGGAGCGAGGAATGCATTGCTGTTGGTGGCCCAGAAGGGGGCTTGCAAACCGAGCGAAAGCGCGACGCTGTAATTAGCGTAAAGCAACGCATCTTGAACGGGGCGCCAGGAGACGGCATATTGCGGCAGCCAAATGCTTTTGTCCGTCGCCACCAGAGCCAACGCCGTACCGTCCGCGTTCAAGTTCGAAAAATTGTGATCATGCAGCGTGTCGTACTGACCGCCGATGGTGAGATCGATGCGAGCTGGAAGATGAACGACGTCTTGAAGGATGAGCGCGTATTGATGGGTATCTTCTGCGAGCAGCACCGGGCCAGGCGTTGGAGGATCGGTGGGAGGCGCAGGCTGAAAAATCTGTTCCGGCTGATAGATATTTTCGGTTCCAACGTAGGTGTAGACAACACCGGCCTCGGAAGGAACAGCAGGATTGGTGAGAGCCAGATTCACACTGCGACGCTGCAAGCTGGTGCCGATGGCGATGCTGTTCGTCACCGGTCCAGTCTTTGCCTGGCCTTGCAGAATGGCTTCGAATTGATCATTGATGCGCAATTCGCCGGGGCTGCGATAGTCGTACACATCGTAATCGCCCGTCGGCCCGAAGAAATAAGGTGGCGTGGCACCGCTGGCGCATGAGGCCGCGTAATAGCAGCCGTAGGGATAAGCGATATTGTCGTCGAGCAGCGTGTGGCTGCGACTTGCGGCGGCAAAAACGCGCCAACGGGAAGAAAAGTTGTGATCGAGGCGAACGCTGGTATTGAAGTCGTCAAAGGTATTCGGCTTGGCCCAGGATTGATAGCCGAGCATCACGTCGGGAGAAACGTCGGTTGGAACGGTAGTACCACCGAGCAACTGATAGCCGCCGACGGAGCGCTGGACCAGATGCTGGTACTCAAAATCGCCTTTTAGAAAGGTACTGGGATTGATTTTCCAATCCGCGGCCACCGAGCCAAATTCACGATTTCCGTCGGCACCGTGGACATAGGAATGCATATCCTCGCCAGCGACATTGAAGCGCACACCGAATTGCTGTTGCGCCCCGAAGAAGGAACCAAAATCCAAGCCACCATAAAGAGTTCCGCGTTGATCAGTGGAGAAGTTGAGAGTTCGAACAGAGGCCGGGCGCTTGGTGACATAATTGATAAGGCCGCCACCCGAAGCAACACCAACTTCGACTCCATCCACGCCTTTTAGAAATTCCACAGAGTCTTTATTTTCCAACGCAACTAACTGCTCACCCGCCGCGGCCAAGCCGTTGATTTTGATCGCGGACGCGAGATCGAGTGGAAATCCACGAATTTCGAAATCCTGGTACCAGCCGACCGGGGCGTAGTCTTCGCCAACGGATGCGTCATTTCTGGCGACTTCGGAGAGTAGCCGGGACTGCTGGTCGTCCATAAGGCTACGCGTCACCACGAAAGCAGACACCGGCAATTCCTGAAGAGGCTGGTTACTCAGATTGCCGATCATCGCGGCGGCAGGTTTGTAATCGTCCGGGGGCGCGCCATTCACGATTACGACTTTGCGGTTCGATTCCACGACCAGTTTGACCGGCAAGCTGTAAACTCCGGCGGAGAGATTAATTTTCGTGGCCTGGAAGGTCTGAAAACCTGACGCCGATACTTCTATTGAGTACGCACCAGGAGCCAAGTTCTGAATTCGAAATTCTCCAGAAGAATTCGTGGTGGCAATGCGTTGTTGATTGCTGGAAGCGTTTGTGACTCTTACTTCGGCATTTGCGACGAGACCGCCGGAAGGGTCGACAACCGTGCCAGTGATTTCCGCGTTGGCACTTTGCCCTTGGGCATGTGCGAAGGCCCCACAAGCTGCAACCAGGAGGAGCCAGAACGAGACACTCAGTTTCCGGACCGAGATTTGACCAAAATGCATTCCATGATTCTCGCTAAAATTTGGGAAAACAGCTAGACGTGGTACAACTCATAGAATTGATGCGAAACATCGAACGAGACCTCGCATCGTGCGCATATATCATCGTCAAATTGGTAACTCTCTTGGGACCTCAGAATCTAACAAAATCAAATGGAACCGAGATTAATATCGGAGCGCGGAGTATGAGCCTGTGAACCTTGCTCTCACTCTTAAGATCACTCCACAACTGGCAAAGAAAATTCGGCAGCACGGGGCCGAGAGTTATCCGCATGAATGCTGCGGTGCGCTGCTGGGCCGCGACGGGCAAGAGGAACGAGGCGGAGTGGCTGGAAAGCGCGAAATACTGGAGGTGGTGCCGATGGTAAACCGCTCTGCCACCAATGCGCGGAACCGCTTTTCGATCAGTCCCGAAGACGTGCGCGATGTGGAGATTGCCTCGCTCTCACGTGGACTGGATGTCGTTGGCTGGTACCATTCGCATCCTGACAATGCAGCGCGACCTAGCGAATACGATCGGCAAAACGCGTGGCCCTGGTACAGCTACGTGATCGTTAGTGTATTGCAGGG
>DASXBH010000441.1:0-12043 GCA_036491775.1 Candidatus Acidiferrum sp. | reverse complement strand
CGGTAGACTCGTATCGTGAGGGAATCAAAAGGGCAGATACAGCGCTCGCGATGAACGCATAGACTGCAATGCGGAATAGCCATTGGCGACGATTCCACAGCAACCTGAGGGAAGCAACAGTCTTGTGTTGAGATTCCCGATTCACAAGCTCCGAGGGAGAACGAACAATCTCGCTCTCGTCTAGGGCATTGTCAGGTTGATGGACCGGAGCGGTGCCCGTGAACTTCATGACCGGCCTCCGGCCAAACTCGCGCTCGGACTAACCTCGCGAATCAAGGTAAGCGGGTGCTTCGCACAAATGAGAACGCCAACTTCAGCAAGCAATCTCATACTCCACTCATTTGCGAGTTTCAGCCTCAATGCTTTGTGCCTCCAAACAAACGTCGCAGCAAGACTCGCGTCACTTGCTCCATCCCTTGGGCCAATACGCTACTGATACTGAGGATGTCCAATTGGTTTGAGGCCCCGCGGCCAGGATCGGGGCGTGCCAGGTTTCGTACTGCACCATGGTCGAGATACTCGTATCGTGACGCACCCACCAATCCAGTTTAGCCGAACCATTGCTCTGTATCACGCCTCCAGGAACGAAATCGGTATTCACCTGCAAGCGGCGATATCCGAACTGCAATGTATTTTTTGGGCTGAAGCGATAGGTGCTGGTCGCCTGATAGGCCAAACCTTCTCTCCCAATCCAGCTACCAATGATGTTGCCGTAATTTGTATATAAGTCGTGGTAGTAAAAAAGTTCCCAATAATAGAATTTTCCGCCTTGGCTTCGCGAAGTTACCGTGTCGGTATATCCAGCCTCCACGCGCAAATCCAATTTATTGATCCCGGGCACGCGCACCAGGTAGAGTCCCGAATTCACCGCAGCGCGCCGAGGCGCATCGATCGGCGACGGATCGTCGCTGGAAATTGCTTCGGTATACAACGACAGCCATTTGCGCACAAAAGGAAGGCGATATGAGAAGTCAAAGCCCCCGGTGCGTTTCCCGGGATTGTTGTTGGAATTGTAGCCCTCACCGGAAGATCTAAAACTGAAGTAGCTGTTGAAAATCGCGGCCGGCGTCAAGGCACGGCCCACCCCTCCAAATTCGGCGGTGCGACTAAATCCCAATTCCAGATTGGGAGTCGGCTTAAAACTAATTTTCTCTCCGTGGATCAACGGGCGTGGAGGAAATCGATTGCCCGCCAATTGTCCGTAGAAGAAATCAAGCTTCATCGGTCCCAGCCGTTTGAAGATCCAAGGCAAGGAGAAAGGAGTAATGCGGCTGGCGCGCGCCATGTAAATTGGCACGGCGTTGTTGCTGAAAATTAGGGAGGTACCATCACCCGGCCCCCACCACAAACTCTGTTTTCCAAACGTCAGGTCCCAGCCCGCCAAATTCGCCGCTACGTAGGTATCGAGCAAACGGAACTGGCTGGTGGTGGAAATAGGCCCGGCTGGTTGTACCGGTGTCTGATCAACCGATGCGAAGAAATTTTGAATGGGTTGCGAAAATCCCGGCGCCGAAGGAGCGTACTGATATTCGGCGTTCACATACAACGTAAATCGACCTGCTATTCCGTACGCAGAAAATCCCGTGACGTTGTTAAAGCCTTCCTGATATGGCCGGCCCTGATCATTAATGAGCGTCTGCCCGAAATGATAGCTGTCGTTGAGCGGTGGCCCGCTGATATCCATCATTCTGGTGTAGACAGATTCGACGCGTGCGGAATTCTCTGAATTCCCACTGGCCAACATTCTTAATTCCTGCGCGAATTCGGTTCGCAGCGAATCTACGATGGCGCTGGCCTGCGTGTTGGAGAGGCCATCATCCAAAACGCTCGCGGCCTGTTCTGTAAGGTCAACGCACTCTAACCGGGTCCAGGGACGCATTCCTAAAAACGCCGTATTGATTAAACCCATCGCCTCGAGCCGCTCAATCGAGGGATAAATCCAACTGCCCAGCGGGACGTACGGCGTACCGGAGCTTTCTGGCGCCGGCTTCCAATGCTCGCGCGTGAACTGGCTGACCGACTGCCATTCTGATCCTCCAAGCTCTGGGTCAAAGTGCCGGCTGTACACATTCTGGGCAACCAAATCGCCAATCAATCCCCCAACAAACACGTCTGACGGAAAATGCTGCCGCGCTCGCATTCGCGAATAACTGATTAATCCGGCCGCTCCGTACGCCAAAATCTTGGTCAGCGGTCCGGGATATTCATGCGCAATGACTCCCGCAATCGACCACGCCGCCGCGGAGTGTTCCGATGGGAACGAGACCCCGCCGCTCTGAAAAAAATTTCCAGTGCCGTCGCCCTGAATCGGGCGGTCTCGCCGGAAGGAATACTTCATCGCTTCCGTGACAACGAAACTGTTTATCGCCGCTTCACCAGCAAGAAATCCCGTTTCACGCCAGTGCGAATTGTGATTCACATAGCTGAAAACGTACAACGCTCCGGCGCCTCCCGCCAAGGCAGCGATCCCAGCATTCGAAAGAGTGTTGTAGTGCGACATGGTCGACGGATTGTGCGAGATATGCCGGCTGTACTCGGCGTCCGTTTCCACTAGCGCCGTAGAAATACCGGCGGCTGGCACCAGCCATGTCAGGTCGGAAATTTGTAAATTTTTCGGACTGGTCCAGATGGATTTCTGATCCCCGGCAAAGTCGTGCAGCAACTGCACCGCCCAGTGCCGATGCGCTGCCGGAATCGTGTTCGATTGCGGAGTATCCGGCTTCGCATCCTCCGGTTTTTGTTGCGGCGTGTTCATCTGATCTGTTTTCTTATCCTCTTCAGGTTGCTGCGCCCGAGCGCCAACCGCCAAGGCCAGAAAACATCCGACGGTAAGCGCTGCAAAAAACTGCCCGGTTCCACGACTCCAATGGCTCATATTATGGATGGATGTACGCCACAGCCAGGGCGACGGACGAAGCCAGTTGGGCCCCCTGCATGATGGCTTGCCAATTGGGTCCGCCAACCTTAAGCGCCTTCTCCGGTACGACGATGGTATCGCCGGGCCGCAGCGGCGCACTCAGTGGATCGCCACTCCACCAGCCGTTGCTGTTGTTCTTCGCCGAGATCACCGAACCATCCCCACGAATCACGAAGACGCCCTTCTTGTCCGCCATTGGCGTCAAACCACCGGCCTGACTGAGATACCATTTCGCCGAGCGGCCAGACTGCAAGCCGATCGCGGTGGGATTGAAGACCTGTCCGGTGACAAGAATCGTGCTTGGATTCTTGGGGATATACAGTTCGTCGCCGTCGCGGAGCGGAATGTCCGCATTGGTATTCTTCCAACTCTGGACATCTTTCTGGATGTGGATTACCACCCGCCCCACAGGTTCCTTGGTATTAAGCTGCTCCAAAGTCGCATCGGTTTCCGCGATTGCCGTCAGTTTCGCGTTCTTTTGGTCCTGATCGTTTTCCGGGAGGGCTTTCAACTGCACGCGCTCCGACTTGATTCGCGAAATCAACTCATTTTGCGATTTCAATTCCATTTCGCGAACATCACGCCGCATCAACAACGCGGCGTACGGATAAGCGCCCTTGGTTAATCCGCCGGCACGCTCCAGAACCGAACTGAGTTTTTCTCCGGGCTGAATTCCATACGTCGATGGATGCATCACTTCGCCGCCGATTTTGACGGACGCACCTATGTCCTTCCATCCCGGCACTTGGCGTATGGCCAGCACGTCGCCACCATGCAAAGGCACATCCTCCGTGGGATTGCCGTTGCTGAGCGACGCCAGAGAAATTTCTAGATGCTGGCCGGAGCCTGCTGAAGCTGCGTAGCGGGTAAGGTCCGCTTTATTCGAATCAGCGCTGCGCTTCAATCCTCCGGCAGCGCGTATCAAATCCTCCGCGTGCATATTCCCGGTGTAGGGATAGCGGCCGGGCTTGGGCACCTCGCCGGTAATCTCCACGGTGCTGGCATCCACGCTCAAAATGTTGCGATGAATCAGCAACCGGTCGCGCGGCTGCAACAAAATATTGTCAGCAGTACTTCCATTCAGCGCTTCTCGTAGATTTACACTGAATATTTTCGACGTTCCATCCGGGTTAATGCGGAAAAGCTGCGCGGTATCCACGGAGGCGTTAGGCGTCAAACCTCCTGCCAGGAACACCGCGTCACGCAGCGAGGCTTGCCCCGACGTCTTGTAGGTACCAGGCGTGCGTACTTCTCCGGCAACGGAAACGATCGGCGCGGGCTCGAAATCAAACCGGCTGAAAACGCGCAACGTGTCCAGCGGTTGCAGCGCAGGAGCAGACGCTGGATCTTTGAGCGCCGCCGACAGGTCAAAGCTTACGACACTGGGCCGAAAGTCCGGCGGGTTCAAGCGAATGATTTCGCCATAGTGAGAAGCCGGTTCCGGCAGCAAATCCTGATACGAAGTAATGATGTCGGTCAGCTTCATTCCTTCGTGATAGGAATACTTACCGGGGCGCAATACATGCCCCTGCACATAAATCATGTCCTGGTTGTAAGGCGCGATGGGAAAAATGTGAATCTCGTCGCCGTCTTGAATCTTGAAAGTCGTCAGCTCCGGAGCCGCATTGGCATTATTGTCCGCAGACAAATCCAAGCTGAGCATGGTGCGCTTCTCATGAGCTTCAAGGCGCTGCACTTCTACGTGCTTCAACGTAGCGGCCGGCAAGATGCCGCCAGCCAGTTCCAGCGCATCAGCTAACGTTTTCTCATCGTGCAATTCGTAGATTGCCGGACGCCGCACCATCCCTGTAATGGTCACCTGTGGGCCGATCGGCGGGATCATCAACGTATCGCCGTTATCCAATTTCTTGGCGTCTGGCGTTTCGCCGTGCAACAACAAATTGTAAGTGTCCACCATCTCTACTAATTGCTTGCCATGGTAGTGCTTCAACATGCGCAGAGAGCCACGCTGCGTCACGCCACCCGCCGAAACCAAGGCATTCAGCGGCGTCGAAAGCGAGCTGATGTCGTACGCGCCCGGCTCACTCACTTCGCCGACAACATACACGCGCACCGTGCGCAATTTCGAAACCGACACATCCGCTGAGGTGTCGCGATATTGCGACGACAACGCCTTCTGCACCATTTGCTGCACGTCGCCAAGCGTCCGCCCGCTCACTTCGAGCGGACCTGCTTCCGGCAGCGCTACTCGGCCTTCGCGATCAACTACTCGTACCAAGCGATTCGAAACACCACCCCACATGTCGATGGACAGGCTATCGCCAGGGCCCACAACATAATCCGGCCCGACAGGGAGATCCATGGGAAGCGCGCGCGAATTTCGCAGCCCGTCGCGAAATACCTGCGCTCCAAAACGTTGCGGAGTCCCGTTGCGCGAAGGAGCTTGCACGTACAGATCGTACAAAGAAGGAATGTCGGAGTACGGGCTTGCGGTGTGTATCACCTCCGGACGAATCACTTCCCGCTTCCTCGGCTGCATCATTCGATAGCCGCTATTGTTCGACATGTCGAACGAAGACCGGCCGCCATTCATCGACGAAAGATCCTCAGAGCCAGTATCGCCCCCCAGGCCAATTAGGCCCTTCAATCGATTCGTGTCCAGCATCGTCGGATCAAGCTGATCCAAGTTGACATTTCCAGCGACAAGCGAATCGGCAGTCCCGACGTTACGCAATTCCCCCCCGCTGCTGCCCAGCGAACCACCAGCCCGCTGAAACGACGCCATATCATCCCCAGAGCCGCCCAACAGCGAACCTAACCCGCTGCCGCCATCCTGGGCACGCAAAATCGGTGCACCTTGATTCGACGGGATATTCTGTCCCGGCGGTGTAAGTTGCTGGTCATTGCGCGGAGCATTCTGGGACGGAACGCCCTGATCGCCCCGGGTACGAGTGGTTCCCTGATCTATGCAATCGACCTGGTCCAGGTTGCCGACCCCCTGATCTTCATCGTTGTAATCCGCGCGGCACGGAACGCTGCGCTGGCCCGGTTGGTTCGCCTTTTGCAAATTCTGGTAATACTGATCGTCTTGCGCCTCGGTCTGTATAACCTTCCGGGCGCGTTCCTTCAAAATAAATTCCTGTTCCTTCCCCATGTCCGAGTCGGGATTGACGGTTGGCTGCAAATATCCGTATCGCTGCACCAGGCGCGTCGCCACTGAGCGAAATCGCACATCGTTGGTCAGTCTCTGATAGATGGCTTCGTCGGTCAGATCCTCGTCGGCAATCACCTGCCCGTTGTCGCTTGCTTCTTTGGCGGCCCAGCGCTTCAGTTCCACCAACAGTCCGGGATCTTTTACCAAAACTGATTTTATTTGCGCGGGCGTAGCGGCCACACGGTCGAGATTGTCTCTCGTCAATTCCGAAGTGAGGCGCTGCGAGGCGAACGGCACATCTGGAGGCGCGCTCGTCCTTCTCTGATTCTGACTTTGGTTCTGCGTGGGCTGTTGCTGATCTTGTGCCTGGGCATGGGTAAAGATACCCGCGCCGAGAAGTAACACATTTACTGCCAGGAATTTGCTGCACACCATGCTGCGACGCACACTCTTCATGACACTTCCCCCGCTGGCGTCACTTTTCCCCGGATCACTCCCAAAATTGCCTCCTCAGATGCTTCCATCACGCTGTGATGAATGTTGAACGATGCCCAATAACGTACGCTGCGGTTGGTGTGAGCGGCCACCGCGATGATACTCACTTCAGGATGTAACCTTAAAATTGTGTCGCAGACCGATGGGCGCTTATCCGGATCATCCAGGGCAATGAACAGAAAGTCGGGCCGGGTCTCTTGCACCCGGGCCACGAGGTCTCCATCTTCTGCTACTTCGCCGACGATTGCGATGTCTGGCTGGTCGATAAACGTCTCGATAATAATCTCGCGCATCAACTTGGGACGATTGGCCACAAGCACACGAATCTGCCGCTCCATGCCATCCCCCTCTCGGTGATGGCAAATTATTGCGTGAAAAAGTACTTTGCCATAAGGCCCTAAATTGCAGGGCCTGTTGAGACTAGCGATGGGTGCCTCCCGTACCAAGATTGGACTATCCCCAGTATCAAGGATGCTCTATTGCCGCTCAATCGTACTCCATCTCCTTCGTTTTCAGCTATCCGGTCGGGCGCTCGGTCTTTATTGTGCTGGGAGCAGGCTGCGGTGTTTCTAGTCATTTAGTGCCGTCTCATGATAGAAAAGTTGCTTGTCTCTTCCTCATGCCATCTATCTTTTTCTCGCCGGGGCCGTGGCTGGCGCGATGAACGCTGTAGCAGGCGGAGGCAGCTTCATTGCCTTTCCAACACTTTTATTCACAGGGGTCGGCGCAATCCCCGCAAACGCAACAAATACCTTGGCGTTATGGGTCGGCACGGCGGCCAGCGGCGGTGCCTACCGGCACCACCTGAATATCTCGCGGCGCGTAATGATTCCCCTGCTGGTGACCAGTGCAATTGGCGGTCTGGCCGGTGCGCTTCTGCTCATCAAAACTCCCGCGCAAACTTTTTTGCGGCTCATTCCGTGGCTGATGCTGGCCGCTACCCTGCTCTTTGCATTTGGACGGCACTTGACCGGGCGCATTTCCAATGGCATTTCGCATGACGCCAGCAACAACGCCATCGCCAGCGCATCCTTTTTCGAACTGATCGCGGCGACCTACGGCGGATACTTCGGCGGAGGTATCGGCATCATGAATCTCGCGATGCTGGCAGCGATGGGCATGACCGACATTCACGCCATGAACGCGCTGAAAATCTTGATCGTCATGGTGATCAACGGCGTCGCCACCGTAACCTTTATCGCTACCGGCTCGATCGTGTGGCCACAAGCGCTGGTGTTAACCCTGGGAGCGGTGATTGGCGGATATTTCTCGGCGCACTTTGCGCAGAAGCTGCCGCAGCGCTGGATTCGCGGTCTGGTCATTGTCATCGGCCTGACGATGAGTGCGTACTTTTTTGTGCGTGCGTATCGCTGACGAACAGCTACCCTGTTGGAACCGATCGATGTATGAAACAAAATGTGGCCGCTATGCCAGACTTGATAGCAATTTTCGAACAGAATGCCGCGGGGGCTGCCGCCACTGTGCAGCGGGTTGCTTCTTCAGCTTCTAATTTGCGCCAGGCGCTCGAGCGTGCTGTGAACGGTGCGGAAACAATTGTGTTGGGTCCCGATGAGTTTCTTCCTACGGCGCTGATGTCCGCGCTGCGCGACCTTCCCGGTGTAATCTCTCAGCCCACCGACCAACAACTTTCTACCGCCGCTGCGGGAATCACTGCGGCGTTTGCGGGCGTGGCATCTAGTGGCTCCGTTTGTATCGCCATAGGATCGCCGCTTGCTTCGGCGGCTAGCTTGCTCATGCCGCTGCATATTGTTCTGCTTGATGCAGCGCGCATCGTGGAGCGACCCAGCAGTTTGTTCGATCCTGCGTGCCTGGGGGGAGAAGCGTTGCGCCGCGACATGGTCTTAATCACTGGTCCCAGCGCCACGGCAGATATGGGCCCATTAGTTCGCGGCGTTCATGGCCCGCACCGTTTGCATATTTTGTTGTTGGAGTAGCCGCCGCAAATGCGTAAATCCAATCCAACTCCAGCGGCCGCGAACGATTCGCTCTCCCCACGCGCCTACGCCAACAAAAGCGACAAGAAAACTCTGCTACAGGCCATTCGCATGGCGCTGAAAATTCAAAGCTCCGCGGTCCGCAAAAATACCCAGACCTTCAATAGCAATCGTTATGCAGCTACTTCGGCTTTGGCGGATTACGACCAGCTCAAAGACCAAGCGCGGCAAGTTAAAGAAGAATCCATCGAGCGTCTGCCAGGGCTGCTGAAGGCACTGGAAAACGTCGTGACAGCGCGCCGCGGCCACTTTTTTCTCGCGTCCACTGCGCAGCATGCCTGCCAATACATTCTGGCCGTCTGCAAACAACATCGCGCCCGCCTCGTGGTGAAGGGTAAGAGCATCACTTCCGAGGAGATTCGCCTCAATGATGTTTTGCAGCGCGCGGGCTTAGAGGTCGCTGAAAGCGATCTGGCAGAATTCATCTTGCAAGTTGCCGACGAGCAGCCTTCCCACATCATCGCGCCCGCGCTGCATTACAGTCGCGAACGCATCACCGAGCTTTTCAAACGTAAGTTCAAGACCGACTTGCCGCTCGACACTGGCGAAGAGCTCACCCAATTCGCCCGCGAACACCTGCGCAAAAAGTTTCTACATGCTGATATTGGCATCACTGGCGCCAATCTGATCGCTGCGGACACCGGGACGTTGATGCTGGTCGAAAGCGAAGGCAACATCCGCATGACCAGCTTTCTTCCGCCGGTGCACATCGCTATTGCCGGGGTCGAAAAAGTGATTGGTGCGCGCGCGCAGATGGCGCCGTTTCTGGAACTGCTGGCCGCCAGCGGCACCGGACAAAAGCAAAGCTCCTATGTCACGTTTATCAGTCCGCCGCTGCACGATCCGCCGTTCACTCTTTCCGGGCGAGCCGCGGAGCCGCGAGAGTTTCACCTGGTTCTCATCGACAACGGTCGCATGCGCATGCGCGATGATTCCGTCCTTCGTGAGACGCTGTATTGCATCCGCTGCGGCGCTTGCCTGAATTCCTGCGCTAATTTTCAAACTGTCGGCGGTCACGCCTTCGGTGGCGAAACGTATTCCGGGGGCATCGGCGGCGCGTGGGAAGCGGGCACTGGCAAACTGGAAAATGCGCGCTTTTCTGATCTCTGTACTGGCTGCTCGCGTTGCGTGAATCAATGCCCGGTGCGCATCGACATTCCCTGGCTGAATGAAAATCTTCGCGATCGTCTCAATAAAGCGGCCGGGCTTTCCGTTGCTGGCAGCATGCTCACAGCGCTTACGCCCGTAGCGGAAGACGATCAGCACGCACCTGCCTCCAAACTTTTCTTCGGCAACTACCACTGGTTCGCGGAATGGGGCGCGCGCAGCTCGCTACTATCTAACACATTCAGCGACACGTCGATTGCCCGCTTGGGAATGCAGCAACTCGTTGGACTGGACCGTCACCGCGCGCTGCCGGCGTTCGCGTCGCAAACTCTGGTGCAGGCCGCAGAGGGCGTGCCTGACTCCGAAACCGATTCGCCTGTCGCGCGCGCCGTGCTCTTCGCCGACGTTTTCACCAACTATGGACTGCCGCAGCGCGGAATCGCTGCATTGCATTTGCTTCGCCGCCTTGGCGTCGATATCGCCGTCACCGAATCCATTCCCGAAGGCCGAGCCGCGCTTTCGCAGGGACTGATCGCTACCGCAAAAGGTTACGCGCGCACTGCCGCTTCCCTGCTCGATAAATTCGTGGCGGAAGGACGCGATGTCGTCGTGCTCGAGCCCAGTTCCCTGGCCATGTTTCGCCGCGATGCCCGGCACTTGTTAGAATCGACCGACCAATTCGAACGCCTGCGAGCCCGCGCTTTCGAACCTATTGAGTACGTCGCACGCCTGCTGAAACAATCGGGTCGCGCTCCGGCAGACGTTTTCGATGCACTGCTCTCCCCGGTGGGCACGCGTCTTTTCTATCACGCTCACTGTCAGCAGAAAACAATTGGCGCTGCCGCCGCCACGGAAACGATGCTGCGCGATATTGGCTTCGACGTGGTTACATCCGCCGTGGAGTGTTGCGGGATGGCTGGCAGTTTTGGCTACAAGAAAGATTTCTACGATCTCAGCATGGCTGTGGGTGAAGATCTCTTCGCCCAAGTGCGTGCGGCAGAAGCGGATCAGGAACCGCGCGCGTTAATCGCCAGCGGCACGTCGTGCACCGAACAACTCCACGCGGGCTTCGAACGCCACGTCTGGCATCCCGTCGAATTGCTCGCCTCAATTCTGCGCGTTTAATTATTCGCGGAGTAAAGATTCGGCACTCGCCCCGCGCATCGATGCGTCCAGCAATTGCACCGTGTGCAGCACCGGAGTGCGTTCGCCTGCCCGCGCCAACGAAGCTTGTATCTGCAACAGGCACCCCGGATTACCGGTGGCCACAACTGTGGCGCGCAGCGGCGTAATCAGCGCCGCCTTACGATCGCCCAGTTCATTCGCTGCTTTTGGTTGCACCAGATTATAGATTCCCGCCGACCCGCAGCAGATCGGTGCCTCGGGAATCTCCACCATCTCCAGTCCGGGTATTCCCGCCAGCAACGCCCGCGGCTGAGCACGCACGCCCTGCGCATGTTGCAAGTGGCACGAATCGTGAAACGCAACGCGCAGCGTGAGCGGCTTACGTACAGCGCGCGGCTCAATGTTGAATAGCACCTCGCTAATGTCTTTGCACTTTGCGGCAAATTCGCGTGCTCGCGCCGCGTAGTTAGGATCGTCGCGCAACAGATGCCCATATTCCTTGACGTTCGATCCGCAGCCCGCCGCATTGGTCACAATGGTTTCGACCTTGGCTTGTTCGAACACATCAATGGTTTCGCGTGCCAATTCCAGCGCACGCTCCTCTTCTCCGGCATGAATCAGCAACGCTCCGCAGCAGGGCTGCCCCTGAGGCGCGACCACTTCAAATCCTTCCGCGCTCAACACTCGCACCGTTGCGGCATTCACGTGCGAAAAGAATGTTCGCTGCACGCATCCCAACAACATCCCTACGCGCCCACGCTTCGTTCCCTGCGCCGGGGTCACTTCCAAAACCCTTTCCTGTGCACGCACATTCGGCATCAATGCTTCCATCGCTTCCACCGATTGCGGCAGCACTTTGAATATTCCCATTCCGCGCAACAATTTCTGCAGTCCAGACTTCTGATAGATCAGCAGCGGCCAGCGCATGAACCGCATTCGTTCTGGCTTGGTAAACGCTTCGAACAAGAATCGCCGGTGCAGCTTTTCGCTGGGGGGCCGCGGATAGTTCCGCTCAATCTGGGCCCGGGTCGCTTCAATCAGCTTTCCGTAATCCACGCCGGAGGGGCACGCGGTCATGCACGCCATGCAGCCCAGGCAGGAGTCAATATGGCTGACCCACTGCTCGTTCATTTCCACCGCGCCGTCTTTCGCCATCTTCATCAAATAGATTCGCCCGCGCGGCGAATCCATTTCCTGCCCCCACAACACATACGTAGGACATACCGGCAAACAGAATCCGCAGTGCACACATTTGTCGATGATTTCCTG
>DASXBH010000440.1:0-4016 GCA_036491775.1 Candidatus Acidiferrum sp. | reverse complement strand
GAGACTTGGGAACGATGGGAAACCTGGCTGACAAATTTTCGCGACTCTCGGCTCTGCGTCCCGCGCGCGGCGTGCTTTCGAAACCCTCGCCGCTTCGCGCACCCGAAGAGGTAGACCCGCTCGGGCGCCTATTGGGTGCTGGCATAGCGCGTAATCACTACGGCTAGCACCTGGCCATCCGCAATTGGTTCTCCACACCAGAATTTTGCCAACCTTCCCCGGTGGCGTTGAAGCTCCTTTCACGAACGCGCGATGAAGCGCTCTCTAAGCGCACGCGAGGCGCCTTGGAAGATCCAGAGAAGTGGCTTTTTCTGGATACGGAGACGACAGGACTGAGCGGCGGTACCGGTACATACGCGTTCCTGATCGGTCTGGCGTGGTGGGACGCGGGCGGCTTGCAGGTTGAGCAACTGTTCCTGCGTGATTTTTCTGAAGAGCATTCGCTGTTGCAGGAGCTTTCCGCGCGACTGGCAGAACGTCCGGTGTTAGTTACCTTTAACGGGAAATCGTTTGATTGGCCGCTGCTCGAGAATCGGTTCACGATGACGCGCGCGATCAAGGTTCCGCGACTCGCGGCACATCTGGATCTGCTGCATCCGGCGCGGGCGCTTTGGAGACTACGACTCGGGTCGGTGCGGTTGGTGGAACTGGAACGACATGTGCTGGATGCGGACCGGCTGGGCTGGCATCGCGGAGATGACGTATCTTCGGCGCTGATTCCGCAGTATTACTTCGATTATTTGCGCGGCGGTGTGGCTGATCCACTGGCGGGCGTGGTAAAGCACAATCAGATGGACCTGCGTGGGCTTGCGGCGCTATACGGGAAGATCAACACGATGTTGGATAAACAGGAAGGTGCCAGTGACGAGACGGATTCGCTGGACTTGTTTGGCCTGTCGAGATTTCTGCATCGGCGAGGCGATCGTGATCGCGCGCATTCCACGTGTACCAGGGCGCTCGATGCAGGGCTACCTGCGGAGTTTCGGCACCAAGCTACGCGTGATTTAGCGCAAATGGCCAAGCGTCGGGGCGATACGCTGGCAGCAACTACGCTGTGGCTTGAACTGGTTGGCGATCCCCAGGATGGAATCGCGGCCTGCGAACAACTGGCGATTCATTATGAGAGGCAAGCGCGCGATTTCACGCGGGCGCTGGAGTATGCAAACCTGGGCTTGGCGAAGCTGGCGAGGGCGCGCAAACTGGCACGCGATCCGTATACGGCCGCACGCGCGGAGCGATTGCAAGCGAAATTCCAGCAACGAATAAGACGGCTTGAAACGCGCAGAGCAATTTGCGAGGCCGCACCCCTACTGAATCAAGCTTCACAAGAGGCGTAAACGCACCGCGGAATTAGCGCGCGAAGAGAACTTGTGTGCTCTTAATATCTTGGTCGTCGGGCTTCTTTGGTTCTTCCGGGATTGCTTCCCAGCCAAGTTTCTGGTTCCACTGAAGGAAAAGCGCACGGTTACCGCCCTCAAGAGTGATGCACTCCCGCTCAAAACAGCGAAGAAAAACCGGGCCCGAGGACGCAGTGAAGGAAAAAAAATCGGGACGGCGGAACAAATGCTTGTGATCGGGATATTTCTTTTCTAGTACTTCAGAATACTGTCCGAAGAAATGCGCAGTTGCGTCGATGCTGGCGAGGCGAATCCGCGTGAAGAGCATCAAGCGTTTGGAATCTTTTTGTTCGAACGTGATGTAGTCGTCGCCATCCCAGGCGGTAGCGGCGGTCTTCGCCCGATCATCGTCGAGATATTGCTTTAGCACTTCTTTCCAACCAAATTCGCCAAGCGAATTCTCTTCAAGTTTGGTCCAAGTGTCGTCGGGGATGTTTGATGGTAAATCGGTGTGCAAAGCAGCGGGAACTTTCGCGGCTCGATAAATATCAGGATGCATTATTTGTTGGGTGTCTGCAGGTGGTCGCGCGAAAACGCTAGAGAAGCCGGGCCAACCGCCGGAGCGCAATACTGACATGGAGAAGGAAAGCCCTGCGAAATAGGGAAACATTAAAGAGTCTTTTATGAAGGGCGGGGCCTTCTTAAGCATGGGCGTGTCGCTGAGGTCGCCCACGAAAACAGAAGGATCGATATCGGGGAGTTCCTGGAGCTTGAGACCCTTATCTTTGAGCATATATTCCAACATGCCGGCCATGGCGCTGCCTTCGAGCACCGCTTCGCGCGCCAACTCGGCATCATCATTGGGCCGCGCGGCTTTCACCCACTGTTCGATCTGAAAATATTGATCTTGCAGGGCGTGAGTAAGTTCATGGGACATCACCATACGTTGGTCGGCCGGAGTAATCCAATCGGCGATGTAGAACTCGTGTGTTTTAGGGTCGTAGAGACCGGCAATTTGTTCGGTGAGCAGGTCGACGAGGAACGAATCGAAATCGAAGCCTTTGGGTACCAGGCCAAATGCCTCTGCACTTTTCGCTGAGGCGTAACGCTCCTTGGCATCTTTCTCGTCATCCATTTGATGAATGACGTAGGCACGAATCTCAGCGCGGGAGCGAATGGTTTTCTTCAGAGGCTGCTTCAACTTCCACCCGGTGATTTCGCTCATCTCTTGCAGGACTTCATCGGCAGTCGCCAGGAACTCCGGGTTACTGTTGGCGCTGGAACTTGCAGGGGGCTCCGCAGCGGCTTGTTGCGCGTAAAGACCGGGAACGGGAATAACGGCGACGATAAAGAGAGCAATGAAGCGAAGTGTTCGTCTCAATGCGAGGTGGTAAGAATCCATAGTTTGGCAGGATAGCAGAGTGTGAGCGGGCACGTAATTTGGATGCGGCTTGATGGCAACGGGCAATCTCGCTTCTAAGGCAACTTTATATTGTGGTCAAAAAGAACGTAGCGAGCTGGCTGGCAACAAACGAAGGGTAAGACGTTTCGGGTCCGAACAGGTTTTCATCGGAAGTGGGTCAAAGAAGTCAGGTGTCAGCAGGTGATGTTCCCTGGGAAAGCTATTTGGATTGCCACTCGATTTTCCCAACGTTTTTCCACAAGCAGGTAATTGTTCCGTATTCGTAACACGTTGGTAATTTGCTATTATCGGACACAACGGAAAGCACTGAAGGGAACCTCGAATGTATCCGCCGGGCCTTCGATTGCGTCACGCACGGGAGCGGTTAGGTCTCACTTACCGGGAAGTAGAGCGAGCGAGTTATGAAGTTGCGGCCAGGCGAGGTCGACCGGAATTCATCTTGCATATCAGCCGTCTGGCTGACATCGAGAACCGCAATGTGGTGCCCAGTCTTCACAAACTGTATTCCCTGGCCGCGATTTACCATTTAAATCCGCTGCACATCACGAGCTGGTATGAAGTTCCGTTCGAGGAGACCTTTCGCGACGCCGCCTCGTTGCCCTCTCCACTGACGCACCTGAGCGGGCCGCAAACATTTCCGGATGAGAACAGCGATCTGGCCGCGCGAACCAGCGAGCCGGATCAGACGAAACTTTTATCTGAGGTGCCGGCTCAACTTGGCAGTGAATTTCCAGGGATGGAGCGATTCGCGAAAGGGCGTTATCGCTATGGCCATATTGGACTGTCAGACCGTCGGATGGGGCCGATTTTGCGCCCAGGAAGCCTGGTGCTGGTAGACACATCACGCCGCCAGGTGGAAGACGCGGACTGGAATAATGAATACGATCGGCCGCTGTACTTTGTGGAGCTTCGGCAAGGATATCGTTGCGGTTGGTTCCAGAAGGACAGATCGCGGCTGATTATGCAGCCACACACGCTGTCGCGCTGTTCTCCCGAGGTGTGGCGCACGCCGGAAGACGCCGAGGTGGCGGGACAGGTGGTAGGAGTGGTTACGTATTTGAATGAGCCGTGGGCTTGCGTCTCTGCAGGAGAGCGCACAGCGCGGCTTGGTTAGAGCGGTAGAGTTCTTTCAAGTAGTCCGGTGCTTGAATAGGAATCCACGAAATGGTTAGCTCCGCGCACGGTTGCGGAGCAAGATCCTGCGTTTCCGGAAGCGACGCAAAATATTGGCGTAAGTCCTGCTCAAGCGTCACCAA
>DASXBH010000439.1:0-3326 GCA_036491775.1 Candidatus Acidiferrum sp. | reverse complement strand
GTTTCCGTTGCCGGCGGTCCATTCAGCGCCAGCGGCGACTCGGGCTCCTTGATCGTCACGCAAGACAAGGCTCACCCCATCGCTCTGTTGCTCGGCGGTTCCGATACCGATGCGGTTGGCAATCCTGTCGCCGACGTGCTTTCCGCCTTTCCTGGCTCGGGAAACGTAACGCCAACCTTTGTGGGTGGCGCGGAGCACGCGGTTATTGGCTGTTCGTTGCCCCAAGCTTCCCGCATCGCGCAAACAGAACCTCAGTCAAGCGTCGGCGTTGTCGCCATTCGTGACGCGATGCTGGCTCGCGATTTTCATGCGCCCGCGCTGCTCGCGAATCCTGCTGTAGCGGCGCTTGGTATCGGCAAAAATTACGACCGTCCCGGCGAAGCAGCGGTTCTTCTTTTCGTAAGGCGTGGCGAGTCGCAAACAGCAATTCCGCAAACGCTCAATGGAGTGGCCACGCGAGTCGTCGAAGCCCAAGACTGGGCTCACAACGGCGTTCTGTCCGCGCAAGACACTGCCGCATTATTGCAATCGGTTGGTGAGCCGCATGTCGTTTACCCGCTTCGTGCTGGTGAACTGCAACGCGCGCAGAAAGTTCAAGCAGCTCACGTGTCCGAATTGCTCAAGCAGTCGGAAATTCTTGGCGTCGGAATTACTTCCAGCGTAAACGCACCGGGCGAAGCGGCGTTGCTGATTTACGTGCAGCGGGGCGCATCGTTTGAAAATATCCCGCCTGAAATCGATGGCCTCAGAACCCGCATTCGGGAGTCGAGTCCGTTCACGAGCGGTCGTCGCAACGGCGAATCCGCTCCGGGGTGTCGCGTCCCAGTCGACACACCGCCAGTCTCGGAAAAGCCATAGCCTTTTGAAAATTCGCACGGATTCTGAAGTGTTAACGCGGGTGTCAATTCACCGTTTTGCATGTGTCGGCGTCACTTCCACTGCGCGCTTTACCGGCGTAAACTCTAATTTCTCGACTTCCCGACCTCGCTCCGTCGGTATTTCCTGATCCGGGGGTGGTCTATGCGGAGCGTTATTCTTCTTGTCTGTGCGGTCTTCTTTTTGGGCATAGCCGTAGCTTTCGCCCAGCAAAGTGACACAAAATCCAAGGATTCAAAGGGCGCGGATGTCGCGGCGCCTATTCCGCCTGAAGATGCTGCCAAAAAGAATCCTGTCAAACTTACGCCCGAGGGCTTTGGCGAGGCCAAGAAACTCTACGGCTATCACTGCGCCATGTGCCACGGCGAAACGGGCGATGGCAAAGGCGACTTGGCCATTCAAATGAAGCTCGCCTTGCACGACTGGAGCGATGCGGCGACTTTGGCTAAATTCACCGACGGCGAACTCTTCTACATCATCACCAACGGCCGTGGGAAAATGACCGGTGGTGAAGGCGATCGCACCAAAGAAGAAGTACGCTGGAATCTGGTCAGCGTGGTGCGCTCGTTCGGTAAGGCTCCTGCGGCTGCGGCGGCAAAATAGTAACGATCGAAGGGTATTTGCAACCTGCGATGTGGCCGGGCCGTGTCTCGCTACCCCTCTGCGTGTGATACCTTGGATAGACCAGGCTTGAGGAGGCACTGCCATGGCTCACGCAGCCCGTTTTCTGTCACTTGTTAATGATGCCAAGAAGCACGTAAAAGAAACCAACGTAGCCGACGTAAAGCGACGCATCGATGCCGGCGAAAAATTCCTGCTGGTCGACGTCCGCGAAGACAACGAGTGGGCTCAGGGACACTTGCCCGGCGCCGTCCACATGGGCCGTGGCGTCATCGAGCGCGACATCGAGAAAAGCGTCCCCGACACATCCGCGAAAATGGTCCTTTATTGTGGCGGCGGATTTCGCTCCGCGCTCTCCGCGGATAACCTGCAAAAGATGGGCTATACCAACGTCGAATCTATGGATGGCGGTTGGAGGGGTTGGCTGGAGGCCAAATTCCCTATACAAAAAGACTGACCTCCGCATCCAGCCGTTAGCCGCAGTTTGTAGTGCGCCCCGCCCGTCAATGAACTAAAATCGCATCCTTCAACACAGTGGCGCACTCTTGTTTTGGCCGCCTCGTTCATCCCGCTGAATGGAGCTCATCTTGGCAGACTTAACATCGCCAAGCTTTTCCGAGTTTTCTCGCGTCCGTTTTTTTGGTTCCCTGGACGGTTTGCGCGCTCTAAGTATCCTGGGCGTGCTCTGGACGCACGTTTGGTACGTCAGCGGCCTGGAATATTACAACCGCCTGCAGCATTATCCTGTTCTGAAGATGGGTGCGTTCGGCGTGGATGTGTTCTTCGGGATCAGTGGATTCCTGATCACCACTCTGTTGTTGCGTGAGCGTTCGAAAAACGGGCGTATTTCACTCCGTGATTTTTATCTTCGCCGTTCCCTGCGTATCTGGCCCTTGTACTACGCCACGCTGGGAATTTATGTTCTGCTTGTGATTTTTCTGCAACGCGGAACGGGACGCGATCGCGTCTTCTTCCACTTTTTTCCGGGCTATCTGACGTTCACCTACACGTGGTTCGCCGGTTGGGCGGCGTCCGGCGCGGTTTTCAATTTTGCCTGGTCGCTATCTGTCGAAGAGCAATTTTATGTTGTTTGGGCTTTGGTTTTGCGAATTTTGCGCGGATTACTGCCCACGCTCGTCATGATTCTCATGATTTTTCTTCGCCTGAGCGTCCATTTCAATGTCCTGCAGAATTTCATTCTCAAAGACAGCCTTCCCTGGCGAATCGCGGCGGGGATTTCCGTCCCTATCTGTCTTGGAGCGATCCTTGCGCAGATTCTGCATTCCGAGAAAGGGTTTCGCATTCTGCGCCCAATTCTGGGAAGCAAATGGGCCGCGCCACTCTGGCTTTTATTGTTGCTGGCATCGCTGGTTCCCCGGCAACCGTTTTGGCAGATGATTCAATGGTTCCTTGTTGCCGCGGTGGTCGGCAGTTGCGTGATTCGCGAAGACAACGCCTTGGCGCCATTTCTGCGATTTCGGCCTCTCGCTTATATCGGCTTGGTCAGCTACGGAATGTATCTGCTGAATACCCTGGTTTTGGATGCGGTAAATCCCGTTATGAATCGCATCGGCCTTCGTCATCCGCTCCTGAAATTCCCAGTTTTTGTTGCGGTGACCGTGTTGGTTGCAGGAATCAGCTACCGTTTCTTCGAAACCCCATTTTTGCGCCTGAAAGAGCGCTTTTCTAAGGTTCGCGATGTTCCGCCGGTCTCCAAAGTTGCGCTGGCCGCCAACTCCTGACAGCTCGTGCTAAATTCCTTCAACCCTTGTGGCGATCGCCATCATCTGATGCTGTGGGAAGAATTGGCTGGGGCGGAAGGATTCGAA
>DASXBH010000438.1:0-3182 GCA_036491775.1 Candidatus Acidiferrum sp. | reverse complement strand
CAGAGTCGAACGATCGGAAAACACTGCATCAAGGCCAGCGTAGCGAAACAGAGCGTCGTAGAGACTCATGAGGTCGGTATTCCTTGCGGTGCTGCTGCAGCATTCAGAAAATACAGTGTCTAGCGACGCCTTGCAATTGATTGTTGATCTTCGCCGGCGCCCATGAATCCAGCAGTGCGAATTGCCGCCGGTAAGGATGGGAGAGTCGCGGCGCAGTCAAGCTAAGCGGAACCGTTCTCGACGCTAGACGCGGTCGAGCAGCAACGCGATCCCTTGTCCCACGCCGATGCACATGGTGCAGAGCGCGTATCGTCCTTTGGTGCGTTGTAGTTGATACGTCGCCGTGGTCACCAGGCGTGCACCGCTGGCGCCCAAAGGATGCCCAATCGCGATCGCACCGCCATTGGCATTAACATTTGGTGCGTCGTCCTTTAGGCCCAGTTCTCGCAAGACTGCCAGGCTTTGCGATGCGAATGCTTCATTTAACTCAATGACATCTATCTCGGAGACCTTGCGATTTGCCTTGGCAAGAAGCTTGCGCGTAGCGGGAACTGGTCCCATCCCCATGATCCGTGGCGCAACACCGGCAACAGCTGAAGCCACTACACGAGCCTTTGGCGAAAGCTGATACCGCTTGACCGCTTCTTCGGAAGCCAACAAGAGCGCGCAAGCACCGTCGTTTACCCCAGACGCATTCCCTGCGGTGACCGTTCCTTCTGGCTTTACCACGCCTTTAAGCTTCGATAGCGCTTCCAGCGTTGTCTCCGGGCGCGGATGTTCATCCAGTTTCACCTGAATTGGCTCGCCCTTTTTCTGCGGGATGGCAACAGGGACGATTTCTTCAGCAAGGTGGCCTGCGCCTACAGCCGCAGCGGTGCGTTGCTGACTACGCAACGCGAACGCGTCCTGATCTGCACGTGAGATGTGATACTCCTCGGCCACGATCTCGCCTGTTTCCGGCATCGAATCGGTTCCGTATTTTGCTTTCATCGCCGGATTGACGAATCGCCAGCCGATGGTTGTATCTTCCAATTTCATGCCGCGCGAAAATGCAGCGTCAGCCTTTCCCAGTACGAATGGAGCCCGCGACATGCTTTCCACTCCACCCGCGATGAGCAGATCCACTTCGCCGCTTTTGATGGCACGAGCGGCGATCGAGATCGCATCCATGCTCGAACCGCACAGACGGTTTACGGTAGTGCCGGGGACCTCTTTTGCAAGCCCAGCTAAAAGAAGCGCCATGCGACCCACATTTCGGTTGTCTTCACCCGCTTGATTCGCGCAACCGTAAATAACATCGTCAAGCGCATTCCAATCCACCGTCGGATTGCGTTCAATAAGCGCGCGAATCGGAACGGCGGCCAGATCATCAGTGCGCACTACGGCCAGGGCGCCACCATACCGGCCTATAGGCGTGCGAATCGCATCACAGATAAAGGCATTGATCATGATTCGAGATTTGGCCTCACAAGTAGTCTACCGTAAAGACGTGGGGTAAACCCAAATGGCAAGCGAGAGGCACTCTGAGATAGACTTTGCGGAGCCACTTTGGCAAACAGGTTTCGACCATCGATTATGCTTATCCACAAAAAGGAAATCCAAATTGAGTGGGGAGACTGCGACCCTTTTGGCATCGTCTTCTATCCTCGATACTTCGAATATTTCGATGCTTGCACAAATGCCCTGTTTCACCGAGCTCTGGGTTATCCGAAGGCGGAGATGCTTCGTCGTTTCCAAATCGCTGGAATTCCCATGGTGCAAACCAGTGCCAATTTTTTTGTGCCTTCCAGTTTCGGCGATATCGTGATGGTAGAGTCCAGTGTCGTCCGGTGGGGCACTTCCAGTTTCTCGGTGGAGCATAAGTTGTTCCGTGGCGAGACGTTGGCCGTGGAGGGATTCGAAAAGCGAGTGTGGACCGTGCGACCACCGGGTGAGCCAACCAAAGCCAAGAGTCAGCCAATTCCCAAAGAAGTGATTGCGAAGTTTGCGTAGCGCTTTTCGCACGAGCAAAAAATGGGCACGATTCGCACACAAGTCGGAATCATAGGAGCTGGTCCCGCGGGTTTGATGCTGGCTCATCTGTTGCACTTGCAAGGAATTGAGGCAGTCGTGATCGAGAGCCACACTCGCGACCACGTCGAGAATCGAGTGCGCGCGGGCGTCTTGGAACAGGGTACAGTCGACATGTTGCGCCAGTCCGGCGTAGGCGCAAGAATGCAGCGTGAGGGACTTCAACATCATGGCATCGAGTTGCGCTTCGATGGCCAAGGACACCGCATCAACTTTCAGGAGTTGGTTGGGAAGAGCATTACCGTCTACGCTCAACAGGAGGTCGTCAAGGACTTGATTGCCGCTCGCCTGGGTTATGGCGCACCCATCTTTTTCGAAGCGGAGGCGATGTGTCTGCAGGATATCGATGCGCAACCGCAAATTTGTTATTTGAAAGATGACGGCGAAAATGTAATTGCCTGTGATTTCATCGCCGGCTGCGATGGATTCCACGGCATTTGCCGACCTGCCATCCCTTCGGGGAAATTGCGCTTTCAGGAGAAGCGTTATCCCTTTGCATGGCTAGGCATTTTGGCGCGTGTGCCTCCGGCGTCCGACGAGCTTATCTACACCTACCATGAACGTGGATTTGCGTTGATGAGCATGCGCTCCCCCGAGATATCGCGTCTGTACTTGCAATGCGATCCGGATGAGGACTTGATGAACTGGTCCGACGATCGGATCTGGCAAGAGCTTCGCGCCCGAATGGCTACACGGGACGGCTTCACCTTAAACGACGGCCCGATCTCTGCAAAGGGCATCACGCCAATGCGAAGCTTTGTCGCCGAGCCCATGCAATTCGGAAAGCTCTTTCTGCTGGGTGATGCGGCTCACATCGTCCCCCCTACGGGAGCGAAAGGCCTGAATCTGGCAATCGCAGATGTCCGGGTGCTTACTCGTGCTCTCGTTGATTTTTACAAGCATCATGACCGGGACGGATTAACGCACTTTACAGAACGTTGTTTGAATCGCGTCTGGCGCGGACAGCGTTTTTCCTGGTGGATGACTTCCATGCTGCACAGATTCCCTAATGAAGATGGATTCTCTCATCGAATTCACCTTGCGGAGTTGGACTATCTGACCAGTTCGCGCGCTGCATCCATGGCCCTCGCCGAGAACTACGTTGGTCTTCC
>DASXBH010000437.1:0-5106 GCA_036491775.1 Candidatus Acidiferrum sp. | reverse complement strand
CTCGACTAAATGCGATCTGCTCCGCACTTCATTCCGATTTAGAATGCTTTACATTTGGAATGCGGTAACACGAATCAACTCCTCACCCTGGGTGCTGGCGCAAGTCCTTTTTCTAGTATTTTTTACCTAGAACTCATTTCGAATATTTACCCCCAAACCTGCAGTTTTTTTCAAAATGTTTTAGACCGCCCCCGGCGGAGTACTCAGGAAAACACGGGATAGACCCCCGCCTCCCCGAGAGGCATAAACAAGCTAGACAGCATCCTGAAGACTTGGTTTTCCGTGATGCCGGTTGAAGTGTATTCAGTTGCGGTACGAGCGCTCGAAGCTTTAGAAACGGCCGAACAGACTAAGGTGCTCCCTAGGGCCCGGCCGCTGCAATGGCTGAGGGGAGGCACCATGGACCGCAAGGCATCTTTCAAAACTTCCGTCTGCAGCGAATACGAAGCCTTGTTGTATACAAGCAAGTCGGCGCTGGACGAATTCCGCGCGGCTTTCGAAACATCATCCGAACCCGAAGGCCTGGACGACGAATCTGATCAACAAGAGCTTTTGTCGCGTCTCAAAGAGAAATACGAGAGGGCTTACGCCCGCTTGATCCAGCATTTTGATCATTGCGAATTGTGCAAGATTTCACAGAAGTCCAAGAGCAAAAATCCCCCTCATCCCGACCGGGTCATCCCTTTTAGGCGGCGCTCGGCATAAGACCTAACCCAAGGCCGTTTGGTGTCTCTCTGAAGCCTGCAAGCGTTGGGCGACTCAACAATCACCGCTACAGCGTTCATAGGATAGTTCCACCCGGGCAGTCGCCACTAAGTTTGTAGGGCGCATCAAAATCGCCTCAGGAGAAGTATTGGCCCAAAAGCAATTCAGTCTTGGCAAAGCCGGAAGATGGGTTCTACGAATGCACGCGCCCGACCCTGGCTTCAATCCTCGACCCACTCTTTGGGCGACCACCCACGCGCTCGCGCTGAAAATCTGGCGAGAATGGCACCTGGGCCTTGCCATGGATATGGCCGCTAAGGTTTCTTTTTATTTCGCGCTCTCTTGTTTTCCATTTCTGCTGGTGATCGCGTCGTTGCTGGGTTGGATTCACAAGACTTCCAACTGGTTTTCGTTCTGGTATTGGTTGACCAACTATCTTCCGACCAGTGCCCAAGACACTGTCCTCACCGTGATGCGCGAGCTATCCAAGGGCTTCGGCGGCTTCTTATCGTTTGGTTTACTGCTCACCATCTGGAGCGCTTCCACCGGCTTCGTGAGCTTGATGGAGGCGTTGACCGAAGTCTACGGCGGAAAAGAAGCGCGCAGTTATTTCAAACGGCGGGTGATTGCCATATGCGCGACACTTTTGTCCGCAATCTTTTTGCTGCTGTGCTTCGCGGTCTGGAGCGCGGGGCATTTACTCGCCGCTTTTATTTTTCGCTATCACCTTTACATCGGTGCGGAGTCACGCGTGCTCCGTTGGATCGTAACCCTGGCGGTGGTTTGGTTGGGCGTGGACCTGATAAACTATTTCCTCCCGGCAAAACGCAAACCTTGGCGGTGGGTCTCTCCGGGCACGGCCTTGACGGTCCTGTACTTCGTCGTGGCTAGCGCCCTGTTGAATGTCTACGTCCGCCACAACGCGGATATGTCTCGCATTTATGGCGCCCTGACTGGCTTCATCGTCATGATGCTCTGGATCTATCTGGCAAATTTAAGTGTGTTGCTCGGCGCGCAAACCGACGCCGCCGTGAACCAACTAAAGGCGGGACGAACTGGACCCTGAGCGGCTTCGGGCCTTTTGCGCGAATCAGAAGCTGGACAAAAGAAACAACAACTCCTGTGAGGTTGAATACGTGTTACGTAGAGAAAAACTCGCACTCTTGACACTGATAGCTGCACTCCTGTCCATCACTCTGATATCTGTTCGCATTCATGCGCAGGTTACTACTCCGCCGGACAACAATAGCGATGTCTTGGCCCACTTGAACGCTGCCATTAACTGGTACAAAAACCTAACCACGCAAGTTCCTCCGGGCCAGCAGCCTAGCGACTCCATTTTCCAGGCCAACGCGCAAAGTCTCGGCGAACAAGTTCTGCGTCTCGCTTTCCAATCGGCTCGCGCCCAGGCCGCGCTGCAATCGCAAACCAACCCTTCCGCCACACCCACGCAAAACGCCGAGCCCGCTGCATCCACCAGTTCCGACAAAAATGATTCCGCCGCAGGGAATCTGCAGCGTTACGAACAATTTGAAAACGAGGTTTCGCAGCGTATCGCCGACGATGAAGCCCAGATCAATGCATTGAAGACCAAGCCCGCCAAATCCGGCAAGGGCAACAACATTGCCGAACAGTTGCAGGCTCTTCAAGGCAAATTGGAACTCGACAAAGCTTCGCTCGATGCTGTGCAACAAATGAAAAAATTTGCCGAAAACACCAGTTCCGGAGGCACTGGACTCGAAAGCAGTATTAATGAACTGGCGCGCTCGGTCCCTGAAGTCTTCGCAACGACTTTAAACAGTAAAACAAACACTCTAACTCCAACCAGGCCGCAACCTTCCGCACCCGCAAACACCCAATCCGGCTTGATCGGCCAGTTAATCGGCTTATATGGCGAGATGCAGAACATCCGTTCCATCGAACAGCGCTTAAGCGAAAACGAAGAAGTCCAGAAGATCGCCAATAATTTGCGAGCGCCACTGCGCAAACAGCTCTCACAAACTCTGCAGCAGGGAAAAGACCTCGCCTCGCAATCCGGCGTCTCGCGCAAACAATACGATGATTTGACCCAGCGCTTTAAACAGTTGTCTGGCGCGCTGCTTCCCTTGAGCGAAGAAGTTTTGGTCCTGGATCAGAGCCGCTCCAACCTTTTGCAATGGCGCAAGTCCCATACAAACGAGTCGCAAGCCTTACTCGTCTCCATTCTGACCCGCGTCGTATTGATCCTCGCGGCTGTTGGTGTGATCTTGGCTTTGTCCGAGGCCTGGCGACGCCTCACCTTTCGCTATATTCATGACCCGCGCCGCCGCCGCCAATTCCTCGTTATGCGTCGCGTCGTGATGGGATTCTTTATCTGCCTCGTGGTCATTCTTGGCTTTGCCAGCGAGTTCAGTTCACTGGCCACTTTCGCAGGATTCGTCACCGCGGGCATCGCCGTCGGACTCCAGGCGGTTCTACTGTCAGTCGCCGCATACTTCTTTGTGATGGGTCGTTACGGAATTCGCGTGGGCGATCGGATCAGCGTGGCGGGCGTCACCGGAGACGTGATTGATGTCGGGCTGGTCCGTTTTTATTTGATGGAATACGCCACCACTGGAGTGGACCTCTATCCGACCGGTCGCATCGTCGTTTTCTCCAATTCCGTTTTGTTCCAGGCCGCCACCCCGCTCTTCAAACAATTGCCCGGCACTAACTACACATTCCATGAAGCCGTTCTGCCCCTCACGCCCAGCGCCGACTATAGCGCGTTGCAGAAAAAACTTTATTCTGCGGTGGAATCCGTCTACAAGGAATACAGTCAGGGAGCCGCTTGGCAACGCGGCGCGCTCGATACGCAATTAGACGTCGCCATCAAGCCGCCGATTCCTGAACAGCGTCTGCAATTCGCCGACAGCGGGCCCGAACTTGTCGTCCGTTATCCCGTTGATCTTCACCGGGCTCCTGAGATTGACGACAAAGTCTCTCGCGCCCTATTGGAATCGCTTGCAGCCAATGGCTTGGCCGCCGGTGTTGCCGGCACCCCCAAAATCCGCACCGCCATAAAAGCGTAAAGGCTCCTCCACGTCCGCGTGCGGCGAGTCACACGGCATTCATACCGTCCTGCACAACAAAAGAGGGCCGTTCCGTGGGAATAGGCCCTCTTTGTCTGCTTGCTGTTCTATCGTTCCGAACTGCGGCTTTCGGTTTGACCCTTGTCTTGCCCTTCCTTTTGAGACCGGTTCCCGCCTGAGCCTGATTTCTTCTTCCCGCTATTCTTGTCGTTTTTCTTGTCAGCCATTACTGTCTCCTTGGTAATCGGTGGAGTCGGCAACCGCGTCATGCTCGAGAGTGGTCGGCCGATTCGATCTCTCTCGGCGGAGTATTCAGGACCTCAAACACCCTTGCACATCCAGCCTTCGGGGTAGGCTCGCCTGAAAGAACCCCGACGTCTTCCCGATGTCTGCAATATTGCCCTGTCGCGTCCCAAGTCTGTGAATCTCACGCTCCGACCGAAAGCGCCTGCTTTACCCAGGGGTCTTATCCTGGCCCGCAGCCCGAACCGGCTTTGCCTGCGTATCATCCAACCGGTGGCAGAGGAGTCGTCCATGGCTATCAATATCGAGCGCGTCAAAGACAATGTAACCAAGCTGCGCCAACTTCTGAAAGAAAAGCCGAAACGGTTGACCCCGCAAAAGGTTCATGCCCTTCGTACCGGCGCCCGGCGCGTCGAATCGATCCTCGAAGCACTGTCACTCGACGCCAAGTGGGGGCAGCGCCGCTTGCTAAAAGACTTAGGGAAAATTCGCAAAATGGCCGGTAAGGTGCGAGACATGGACGTCCTCAGCGCTCATCTCTCAACTGTCCACATCGACACGGACCGCCGCGACTCCATGGTTGAGTTGCTTGAGTATTTGGGAGCCAAACGCTATCGCTACGCTCAACGACTGCACGCGCTGATGAAGAAAAGAAGCGCGAGCATCAGGCGCCGATTGAAGAAGACCTCATCCCGCCTGGAAAAGGACCTTACGAAGAAGGAGGGAAGTGGCAGTGCTAGGCCAGCATCCAATGATGCCGTCGCGATGGCCTTGAAGCTCTCCGAAGAATTAGGCAGCCCACATACTCTTCAGAAGAACAATCTCCATCCCTACCGCCTGAAGATCAAAGAACTGCGCGACGTGTTGCAGATGTCCGAGAAGCCCGAAGACCAGAAATTCATTGATGCTCTCGGCAAGTGCAAGGACGCCATTGGCGAGTGGCACGATTGGGAGGAGTTGCTTCGGATCGCCAGCAAAGTCCTGAAACACGAGAACCACAACGAATTGCTGCAGGAGCTGAAAGCAATCACTGGCAAGAAGTATCAAGCAGCGTTAGCTGTCACCAACAGAATGCGCGACCACTTCATTCTTCGCAAGAAGCAAGGGA